>CAYTQL010000131.1:0-8312 GCA_964439555.1 uncultured Planctomycetaceae bacterium
GCTGCCCATCGTCGGGCGGAGCGAGGGGATGCAGCAGGCGCTGGGGCAGTTGCGCCTGGTCGCCCAGTCCCGCTGCAACCCGGTGCTGGTTCTCGGCGAGACGGGCACGGGCAAGGAGCTGGCCGCCCGGGCCCTGCACGCCTGGCGGTTCGACGAATCCGCCCCCTTCGTCGCCGTCAACTGCGCCGCCCTGACCGCGAGCCTGCTCGAAAGCGAGCTCTTCGGGCACGTCAAGGGCGCCTTCACCGGCGCCGACGCCGACAAGACGGGGCTTTTCGAGGCGGCCGGGGAGGGCACGCTCTTGCTCGACGAGGTCTCCGAGATGCCCCTGGACCTCCAGGCGAAGCTCCTGCGGGTCCTTCAGGAGAAGACCTTCCGCCGCGTCGGCGACACGAAGGACCTTCCCTGCCGGGCGACGATCGTCGCCTCGAGCAACCGCGAGCTGCTCGGGGAAGTCGAGGCGGGCGCCTTCCGCCGCGACCTCTACTACCGCCTGGCGATCTTCCCGATCACGTTGCCCCCCCTGCGCTGCCGGAGCCGCCGCGACGACATCCCGCTGCTGGCGGAGTTCTTCCTGGAGACCTCCGAGATCGCCGAGAACGCCGCGGTCAGCGGGCTCTCCAAGTCCGCCCGGGAGAAGCTGCTCTCGCACGACTGGCCGGGCAACGTCCGCGAACTGCGCAACGTCATCGAACGGGCGATCCTGCTGACCGGGTCCGGACAGGTCACCCCGGGCAGCCTGAAACTCGACCGCCCCGGGAGCCCGGAGGGCCCCGGCGGGACCGAGACGCTGGAGATCGACCCGGAGGACTTCTCGCTGGAGACGGCCGAGCGGGAGTTCATCCTCCGCGCCCTCCGCGAGACCGGCTGGCAACGGACCCGGGCCGCGGCGCTGCTGGGGATCACCCGCGCAACGCTCCACAGCAAGCTCAAGCGATACAACATCACCCCGCCGGACAAGGCGGGCAAGACGCCGCGGGAGGTCGCGGCGGTCTAGTCCCGACACTCGCATCGGCACAGAGGCACGGAGGGAGGTCCACAACCCCCTGCCTGACTATCGCGACGGGGGCTGCGCTGCTGCATGGCGGGGCGCCCGGCGACCCGCGGCGGCGGTGAAAACATCCCGGTTGGATTTCCACGAGACGGTCCACTTGATCGAGGCCCCGGAGTCGGCAGATGCTGACTTCGGGGTCTTTTCTAATTCTCGGAAAAACCAGGAGCCAATCCCCGCGACCTCGGATAGGTGTAAACCCTCAAAGATGCCCGACTTCCGTAACTAAAGGATTCCAAGCAACTTACCTTCCCCAAGCGCCTCTGTTGCGAGTCCTGCGGCACCCTTTGATGGTTCGGATCGGGAGTGAAATCCCCCCAGTTCCCCGGCCTGTTGGGAGATTCTTCCGGGTTCAGCATTCCCCGGAGCATTCGAAGATAGGGGTGAACCAAGACAGTCCTTCAGTTCTGACGCACGGGAGTTTCGAGCATGGTCCAGTCCGCCGCCGGAGAACGCGTACTCGTCGTCGATGCCTCCGTCCAGATCACCGCGCTGTTGGAGGAGGTGCTCGACTGGCGCGGTTGGACGGTGGACGTAGCTCACGATACCGGCGCGGCGTTGCGGGCCCTGGCGGACCGCGAGTACGGGCTGGTGATTCTGGACCCGATCATGGCCGGTCCGGGCGGGTGGGGCTTGCTGGATCATCTCGCCGAGACCCGCCCCGAGTTGCTCGACGCGACGATCCTCCTCACGGCCGGGCGGTACGACGCCCGCACCGACCTCGCCCGCCGGCGCGAGGACCTCTCCGTGCTGTTCAAGCCTTTCGACATCGACGAGTTGCGGTCCACCGCCGAGGCCCGATGCTGCTTCGGTTCGCTCCCCGCCGCCTGAGCGGATTTACATAAAGGTTTTCCCGACCCGCGCGGTCGAGGCCGGTACTTCCGGCCCGGCCGCGTTTTTCATGGGCGCCGGGTCCCGAGGGGATAGCATACCGGTCAGATGCCCCCGACCGGGGCGATGAGCGAACAGGAGAACCGATGGGCACATTCCGCGAGCACACCGCCGACCGCTGGACGCGCTTCTGGATTCCGGTCCTGATCATCCTCGGCGTCGTGTTCCTGGGGATCATCCTCTGGCCGATGCTCTCCGGGACGGGCGAGCCCGAAGAGCGAACCATCAGCCCCGAGCGTCGCGAGGCGTTGGAGCGGATGGTCCAGACGCTTCACGACACCGTGCCGGAGCGGTTTGCCGCCGCCCTGGCCGAGATGCGCCAGGTCGAAGCCCGGATGCGGGAGGACCTTCGCGAGCGACTCGAGCGCTACCGCCGGGAGCGGGAGGCGGAGGTTCCCGAGGCGTTCGCCGTCCCGGCCGAGGCGCGACCGACCACGCAGGCGACCCAGTCGGCCGGGGTGCTCCCGCTGTACGACGCGATCCTCGCGACCGGCGAGCGGGTTTTCGCGCTCTACAACCGTCACGCCGCGGTCGAGGAGGCCTTGGCGGCGGGGACGCAGATCGACCCGACCACCCGCCCGGCGGCGACGATGCCCGAGCTGCCCGAGGTGGACCGGGCGCTGATCCGCCGGGACGTTCCCGAGGCGACCACGCTCCTGCTTAAGGCCCACTGGCTGGAGTTTCAGCAACTGGAGCACTCGGCGTGGAAGGTCGCCGATCGCGCCGGGCGGCTGGGGCGCCTGACGCTCCCGGCGCCGCCTCCGCCGCCGACGACGCCCTCCACGACGTTCCCCGCGGGCTGAGCGAGCAGACAGGGCAGAGACCGCGCCGGCAATCCGCTACAATGCCGCCATGCCTTCGCGAGCGCGCCGATTCTTCGAGCAGCCCGACCCGCCGCCCCGCGGGAACGACGTCACCGGGGACATCCTCGGCGGGTCTGCGTCCGATCCGCCGGCGGCGCTGAGCGTCGGGCAGTTGCTGGGGCGCATCAAGCACGCCCTGGCCGACGCCTTCCCGCAGCAGGTGTGCGTGGTGGGGGAGATCAGCAATCTCAAGCGCCCCTCCTCCGGGCACATGTACTTCAGCCTCAAGGACGCCGAGTGCTGCATCGACTGCGTCATGTTCCGCCAGCACACCGGGCGGATGCGGTTCAGGCCCGCCGACGGGCTGGAGGTGGTCGCCGAGGGGCGCGTGGACATTTACGATGTGCGGGGACAGCTCCAGCTCTATGTCCAGCGGATCAGCCCGCGCGGCGAGGGGGCGCTGGAACTGGCGCTGCGGCAGTTGCGGGAGAAACTCGCCGCCGAGGGGCTCTTCGAGCCCGGGCACAAAAAGCCGATTCCCCGCTACCCGCGGGCGGTCGGGGTGGTCACCAGCCCGACGGGCGCGGCGATCCGGGATATCTCCCGGACGCTGCGACGCCGCTGGCCGGCGACGGAGATTTTCCTGGTCCCCGTGCCCGTGCAGGGCGCCGCAGCGTCCGAGCGGATCGCCGCGGCGATCGCCGCGTTGGACGCCTCGGCCGGGGCGCTGGGCATCGACACAATCCTCACCGGACGCGGCGGGGGGAGCCTGGAAGACCTCTGGGCGTTCAACGAGGAGGGGGTCGCCCGGGCGATCTTCGCCGCCCGCACGCCGATCATCGCGGGGGTCGGGCACGAGACCGACACCGCCCTCGCCGAGATGGTCGCCGACCTCCGCGCCCCGACGCCCACCGGGGCGGCCGAGCTGGCCGTGCCCGACGCGGGCGAACTGTCCCGCACCCTCACCGGGCAGTTCGAGCGGCTCACCCGGCGGTTGTCCGAGCGGCTCGAAGCCGCCCGACGCCAGCTCGACGGCGTGGAGCGGACGGCGGTCTTCCGTGACCCGGCGGGGCGGCTTCGCACGCAGACCCAGCGGCTCGACGAGCTGTCCCACCGGCTTCGCGCGGCGCTGCGGGATTGCATGGACGAGCGTCGCAGCCGCCTGGAACCCCTCGCGCGCCGCCTCGCGGCGATGCACCCGGCGAGGCTGGCCGAGCGGTCCCGCGCCCGGCTGGACAAGGCCCCCGGCGCCCTGGCGTGGGCGCTGGGCGCGCGGGCGAAGCGCGCCGCCGAGCGGCTTGCGGGGCTGGAGGGGCGTCTGCTACGCTTCCCCCCGCAGCACCGGCTGGAACTGGCGCACCAGCGCCTCGGCTCCCTTGCCCGACAGCTCGAGGCGATGAGCTACCGCCGCGTGCTCCGCCGGGGCTTCAGCGTCACGCGGACCGCAGACGGGCGGATCGCCCGCTCGGCCGGAGAACTGACCCCGGGGGCGGCGATGGAAACCGAGCTGGCCGACGGGCGGGTTCGTTCCCGCGTGGAAGGTCAAGCCTCCCCCACGCCGCCGAAGCCCGCGAAGAAACGCCCCACGCCGCCAAGCCAAACGAACCCGGACGAGCTCCAGCCGGGCCTGTTCGACTGACAACGCCCGGGCTCCGTGCTCAGTCCACCGGACGGAAAGTGACCAATGGTCGAGAACGAGAAACCGAAGCTGACCTTCGAGCAGGCGATCGAGAAGCTCGAAGAAATCGTCGCCGAGATCGAGGAGGGCAAGGTCTCGCTGGAAGAGTCGATCGAGCGGTACGGGGAGGGCGCCGAGCTGATCCGCCAGTGCCGGCGAATCCTCAACCAGGCCGAGAAGAAGATTCAACTTCTCGCGCAGGGGCAGGGCGAAGTCCTCGAGCCCGACGGCGAACTCGAAGAGCTCGAGGGGGACGGCGGCAAGGTCGAATGACGAAGTCTGAATGACGAGCGGAAACCCGAGCGCTGAGTTGACCGGGCGGACTCACGGGCGGCGGCGCATTTCCGCCCTTCCTGGAGGGGCGCCTGATTCGCCGGTCCGCTTCGAGGTTCGGCCGCGATCGTCTTGACTTGTCCGGGCTGTGTGCCCGATAATGTAGTGGATGTGCGAACAGGGCCTCTGGGCGTCACCCACGCAGTTCGCCGCACGGCGACGACGTGTCGCGCTGGGCCCGCCGGTTCATTCCCGGTCGTTCGCGTTTTTCGCGTTTCGAGTGGTTATCGGACCACGGTGGTCCGATGGAATACGAGAGCCACAAGGTCGGGGTTCCCGATCGAGTCGAATTGCACGACGCGGTGACGTAGATCACGACACCGTTTGTTGCGGCGTCTTGGGCATGATCATATCTCATCCCCCGAAGCGTCGCGCGACTCCGGCGCAGATGTGGCGGAAGGAGGTCGCAATCATGCGACGCAGTAAAGGCTTTACCCTGATCGAGTTGTTGGTGGTCGTCAGCATCATTTCGCTGCTGGTGACCATCGTCCTGCCCTCGTTGGGCAAGGCGCGCGAGATGGCCAGGCAGTCCGCCTGCGCAACCCATCTCGGCGGCATCGGAAAAGCGCTGAGCATGTACTTCACGAAGGAGCGGAACCGCTATCCGTCTTTCAAGGCCGAGGACATTACGTCCTTCCTGACCGGGCCGGACAAGGTCGATCTCGACGATGAGTCGGCGTTCAATGCGATGAATGGCGACGCTGACGCGCGGAACTCCACGCCGCAGGCGTGGTTCCTGCTCGTCGCGGACGACATGTGCCAGCCGGAAATCTTCCTCTGCCCCTCCGACGGCGTTTCCGAGCCGTACGAGGCGGAGACGACGAACACCGGCTTCGACTCCTGGTACAACATCAGCTACGCCCTCCAGCCCACGGCGCGGATCAGCGACAACGCCGCGGCGCTGGGCAAGTCCGGACAGAAGGGCGGCGTCTGCTGGGCGGGCGACAAGCCCAAGACCGACAAGAGCCCGCCGGCCAGCGACCAGGAACTTCAAACGGCGACGTACACGGATGACGAGGGGAACGACGTCACCGGGTATGCCGGATACACCGCCAACCACGGTGAGGACGGCGGAAACTTCCTCACCGCCGGCGGAAGCGTCACCTTCGAGCGTCAGCGTGACATGATGGTCGGGGCGCTCCAGGACTTCGTCTATTCCAGCGACGTCAACAGCTCCGGCACCGTCGCCAACGACGACACGTCGATCGACGGAGAGACAAAGTACATCAATGACACCTACCTGATCTGGGGCACCGACGACAGCTAAGCTCCGCTCAGGTTCGAGACGCACACCCCTCGGGGTCGGTCGCTTTGGCGATCGGCCCCGTTTTTTTGGTGCGACCCCGCCGGTTCCGTCGGCGAGACCCTCAGCAGCGAGGCGCCGGGGCGCGCCTCGCATCCGCGCAGGCGAAATGCCCCGGAAGCGCTTGACGAGGCAATTTGTGAAGGGGATAATAAGGGCGGATTCAGAACCGGCCAAGACTCGCATTCATCTCGCCCGGCCGGTTCGGGGTCCTGCGGGCCCGAGCGTCCGCGACACGTCGAGCGCCATTTGCCCGGTCGGGCAGCGGTTGTCCGGCCAGTTCGTGACCAAGGTCGGCGCAAGCCGATCCGCCAGGAAGCCCGCCCGGAAGAAGCCTTCATCGTCATTCCATTTCTCGTGTCCGGGGTCGGACGTTTCTGGCGCAGTCGGGGGGGGGCTGGGAGGCCGTCATGAGACGCCGAAGTGGTTTCACATTGGTCGAATTGCTCGTGGTCATCAGCATCATCGCGATCCTCCTGACGATCCTGCTGCCCAGCCTCGGCCAGGTGCGGGAGATGGCGCGGCAGTCGATCTGCGGGTCGAACCTTCGCAGCCTCGCCAGCGCGCTGGGGCTCTACGAGAACGAGTGGAAGAGTTCGCCCGCCCTGCACGATAACCAGCGGGAGTTCAACAAGAAGGCGAAGGCGAAGACCGAGGAGTACAAGTTCTACAGCGACAACGATAACCAGAAGTGTAACCTCCAGTACTGGTGGCTGCTGGTGCTGCGCAAGCACGTCAGCGAGGGGAACTTCCGCTGCCCGTCGGATACGACCCACCAGGAGCCCAAGGAACCGGAGCAGGGCGAGAAGCGCTACGGGTTCGACCACTGGAAGAACGTCTCCTACGGGCTCCAGCCGCTGACGCGGAAGAAGAACGAAGCCTGTCCGGGCATCCCCGGACAAAGCCCGGACACCTGGATCGCCGGGGACCGTTGCGGCAAGGAGGAGATGGACCCCACCGACGAGTGGTCCTTCAACCACTACGGCGAGGGCGGCAACGTCCTCAGCGCCGCGGCTCAGGTGGAGTTCAACCGCCAGAAGGACAACGAGATCGGCGTCTTCGGGAACAACATCTACGAGCGTGACTTGAAGGAGAACGACGAGATCGGCAGCATCGGCGGCAGCGACATCGAGCACCCGGACGATTCCTACCTGTACTGGGAAGACAAGGGCGGCGATTCGATCTGATCGTCGCCGGATGAGCAAGGGACGGGGCGGGCTCCACCGGGCCCGCCCCGGTCGCCTTTGCAGGGGGGCTGATGGGGCGCGTCTTCGCGATTTCTCGTAAGGCGCCGGTTTTTTTCCGTTGCGAAAGTGTCCTGCTGAATCTGCCGATCCCATTGTGTACGCATGCTTTAGGGCTATCGGTCTCTCCGGTTCTCCGCCGGATGTGTCCTTGGAAGTCGCGGGAGCTTGACGAGATAGTCACAAAAACCCGATACTAAGAGTGGACGAAGATCGCGTTGTGATCGCGTTCAGCAGGCCCGTTTGCGTCGACCGCATGGTCGAGGGGAGCGGGTCACAGGGCGACAGGACAAGGGTTGTCCGTCGCGTCGGCACACAGGACCGGCCGGTCAGGACATCTCCCCGGACCCGTACCCATTCATTCGGATTCACATTTCCTTGCGGTCGAGCGGGAGCTCCTGGCGGAGTACGGGTGGAGAAGGAGTAGGTACTATGAGACACCGAGGCGGTTTTACCCTTGTCGAGTTGCTCGTGGTCATCAGCATCATCGCGATCCTGCTGACGATCCTGCTGCCCAGCCTCGGGCAGGCGCGCGAGATGGCGCGACAGTCGATCTGCGGATCGAACCTTCGCAGCCTCGCGAGCGGACTGGGACTGTACGAAAACGAATGGAAGAGCCCGCCGGCGCTGGAGGACGACGAGCGGGAGTACAACAAGAAGGCCAAGGCGAAGACCGAGGAAGACGAGTTCTACAGCGACAACGACAATAAGAAGTGCAACATCCAGTACTGGTGGCTGCTGGTGCTGCGCAAGCACGTGGCCGAGGGGAACTTCCGCTGCCCGTCGGATACGACCCACCAGGAGCCCAAGGAGCCGGAGCAGGGCGAGAAGCGCTACGGGTTCGACCACTGGAAGAACGTTTCCTACGGGCTCCAGCCTTTAACGCGGAAGAACAATGAAGCCTGGCCGGGCATCCCCGGACAAAGCCCGGACACCTGGATCGCCGGGGACCGCTGCGGCAAGGAGGAGATGGACCCCACCGACGAGTGGTCCTTCAACCACTACGGCG
>CAYTQL010000132.1:0-8300 GCA_964439555.1 uncultured Planctomycetaceae bacterium
GTGCCGGCGGGAACGTACGAGAGCTCGATCGACCTCATCGGCATCACCGCCAACGCGTCCGACCGCGACGCGACGGTCCGCCGCCGCAAGCCGCAACTCCGCCGCGCGAATGTCCGGACGCCGGCGCACCCACGCGGCGGGCACGCCCGTCTCGGGCAGCGGCGGCAGCGCCGGCAGCGTCCCGCGCGGCGCCTCGAACTCCGGTCCCGGCGCCGCGCCGAGCAGCACCGCCAGGCGGTTGCGCCACGCGGCGACCGCGGAGGCGACCTGCACCCGCTCGCCGCGCGTGGACTCGACGAGTTGGCGCTGCTGGAGCACGTCGGTGGATGGCGCCTTCCCGCGGTTGAACCGCAGCTCGATCAACTCCAGGTACTTGCGGTTGGTCTCCAGTTGCTCATCGAGCAGCGCCAGTTGCCGGCGACCTTCGACGAGCTGGAACCAGCTCCCGGCGATCTGCGCCGCCAGCGTGTGCGCCGCGGCCTGGAGGTCCTCGGCGCTCGCCTGTGCGTCCAGCACAGCCGCGTCGCGGGTCGAGCGGATTCGCCCCCACAGGTCCACCTCGTAGGAGACGCTCAACCCGCCGGACAGCTCGCTGACGTACTCGGTGTCGCGTCCCCCGCGCGGGCCCTCGCGGCGCGAAGCGGTGCGGGAGACGCCGCCGCGGGCGTCCAGGCTCGGCCAGAGGGGCGCGCCGGCTTTGGCGGCCACGGCACGGGCCTGGTCCAGCCGGGCCCAGGCGGCGCGAAGGCTGACATTGCCCCCCAGACCGCGGACGACCAGCTCATTCAGCGTCGGGTCGTCGAAGGCGGTCCACCAGGTCGCGGGCGCCCGTCCGGACCCGGCGGCGCTGAAGGCCTCGGGCAGTTCGACCGGCGCGGAAAATTCCTCCGCCTGCGGAGCGCACCCGATTGCCCAGACGCTCAGGGATGCCGCGGCGATCGCCAGCACTCGACCCGTCATTCGGTCTCCTCCAGCAGGTCGTGGTGACGCCGCAGGAACGCTTCGGGAAGCTGCACGTCCGGCCAGGCGCCCGCCTCGATGCCCTCGCGCATGCGGCGCAGCCCGCCGAGGAAGAACTCGATGTTGTGATCGATCAGCGGCTCGGGGTCGCCGAGGAACAGGTCGTCGCGCTCCGTGTGCCCCGCGCGGTCCATCGCCTTGACATGGCGGATGCGGTGCACGGCGTGAAGGATCGGGCTCATCGCCGAAAGCGCCCCGAGCAGGACCTGCCCGAGCGTCGCCTTCGGTCCGAGCATCTCGCGGACGGTCTCCAGCGTCCGCCGGCGCAGCTCGTCGATCAGCTCCCGACGGGCGTCCTCCAGCAGCCCGGTCGGGTCGCTCATCTCGCGGCGGATGATGTCGAACTCCACCGACTCGGGGTCCATCGCCCGGCGGATCATCGCCGTCATCCGCGCCCGGAGACGCTGCTCGGGCGGGGCGTCGGCGTCCAGTCCGCCGTCGGGCGGATACTTCCGCAGCCCGCGGTGGAACGCCGCCCGCCACGCCTCGACGTAGAGCTTCTCCTTGCTGCGGAAGTAATAGTTGACCGCCGCGACGTTCGCCCCGGCGCGGCGGCAGATTTCGGCCACCGTCGCCTCCCGGTAGCCCAGCTCGGCGAACGCCTGCGACGCCGTCCGCAGCAGTCGCTCGCGCGTCCCGTTCTGATCGGTGTCCGTGGTCATCGGCAGCCCAAACGCAGAATTCAAATGGATATTTGAAACGATTGGACAGATTTCCCGGCTCCAGATCAAGGGGAAGTCGGGCTTTGTCGGTTCGTGGACCCGCCCGAGCCGCCCGGGAGAGAACCTCCGCCGCACCTCGGGCCGGGCGGGAACCAACCCGTCGTCGGGTCGAGGGCGTCAGCCGCGGATGGCGGCGCCTTCGCGAAGGGCGTCGTCGAGGGCGTCGGCGAGCGTGTCGAGTTCGATGGGCTTGACGAGGTACGCGTCCGCCCCGGCGTCGCGGATGGCGGACTCGGCCTCCTCGGAGTGGTGGGCGGTCATGGCGATGACGCGGACCCGCCGACCGCCCGGGCGGGACTTGATCCGCCGACAGACCTCAAACCCGTCCATCCCGGGCATGCGGAGGTCCAGGAGCACGACGTCCGGGCTCTCCGAGGCCACCAGTTCCCCCGCCGCGAAACCGTCGTAGGCGGCGTGCAGCTTGGCGTCGGGGCGCATTTCGGTGATCTCGCCCGCCAGCCAGTCGGCCACGGAGGGCTCGTCGTCGACCACAAGAATCCCCGTCTTCCGGTCCGCCAGTTCGTCGGGGATCGGGAGGTTCTGGCGCTTGAGGAAGTCCACGAGGTCGCCGCGACTGATGCGGCGGTGTCCCCCGGGCGTTTTGCCCGCCTTGAGCTGCCCCTCGTCGATCCACCGCGAGACGGACCCCACCGCGACGCCCAGCAACCGGGCCACTGTCGAGGTTGTCATCGTGTTCCGCATGCGATACTCCGTCGGGCCGGGCACGTATGCCCGCCCGTGCAACGTGATCCCCGTTGTATTCTCCGTAGGGCTTTGCGACCTCCGCTGGTCTGCAAGGACCCTTGATAATAGCAGAATGGACATTGCGATCCATCGCTTTCCGCGCCTTTCCGTACAAAATCGCAAAAAGGCCGCAATATCGCAATTCGGCCGCGCCAAATCGACGCTACAGGCCGGGATGCCGGCAACGAAGGGCGGTTCAGCGGACCGGCGAGAGGTCCGTCGACTCGCCTTCGGCGGCGCTCGGCGCGAGGACGACGCGGTTTCGCCCGGTCTGCTTGGCCTTGTAGAGAGCGGCGTCGGACAGCTCGATAAGATCCTCCTGCGTCGCCGCGGCGGAGCTGTCGGCGACGCCGACGCTCACGGCCGGGCGGATCACGCCGGTGCGGCTTTCGATGCGTAACTCGCCGACCTCGCCCCGGACGCGCTCGGCGAGCTTCCGCGCGGCGGAAGCGTGCTCTTCGGGGACGATGACGGCGAACTCCTCGCCGCCGTACCGTGCGGGCAGGTCGTTGGTGCGGCACTGGGCGCGGAGCGTGTGGGCGATCTGCTGAAGCACCTCGTCGCCGACGGCGTGTCCGTGATCGTCGTTGACCTTCTTGAAATGGTCCACGTCCATCATCAGCACAGACAGGTCCCCCCCGCGGCGCATCGCCCGCGCCCAGGCCTGCTCCAGGCGGTCGTCGAGGGCCCCACGGTTGGGCAGCCCGGTCAGAGGGTCGATGTGGGCCCGCTCGGTGAGCAGGTCCTGGTAGTGCTTCGTCCGCAGCGCCGCCCGGACCCGCGCCCGCAGCTCGAAGGCGTCGAAGGGCTTGGTGACGTAATCAACCGCGCCGAGGTCCAGTCCGCGGACCTTCTCGGCCGGGGCGTCCACGGCCGTCAGGAAGATCACCGGGATGTGCAGCAGTTCGGGGTCCTCCTTGAGTCGCCGGCAGACCTCGAACCCGGAGACCTCGGGCATGTCCACGTCCAGAAGGACCAGGTCGGGCTCGTGGGCGCGGACCGCCTTGAGCGCCTCGGGGCCCCCGTTCGAGGAGATCACCTCCACGTTCTCCTTCGAGAGTCGCGCCGAGGCGAGACGGATCGCGTCCGGGCTGTCGTCGACGATGAGGACCTTCATCACGGCGCCGTTCCTTTCAGGCGCCCGCGACGGGGCAGCCCGCGCGGATGCCGCAACAGACCGCGGTGAGGTGCTCCATCGCGCCGGACAGCGCATCGGCGTCGCCGGCCTTGGCGTGTTTCTCCACCGCCGCGGCGACGTCGGTCAGCACCGGGTACCCGTAGCCCCCGCCGGCGCCCTTGAGTTTGTGGGCGGCGCGGCGGACATCGTCGAAGCTCTTTCCCGAGACGGCCTGGCGTATCGCCCGGAGTTGCCCGTCCAGCGACTCGACGAATTCCGGGATGATCTCCGCGATCTCCGGATCGTCGGCCAGTTCGGAGACGATCCGCTCGGGCTCTGCCGGCGCCGCCGGGCGCTGTTCGCCCTCCCGGTCGTCGGCGGCGGGCTCGTCGATCCAGGTCCGGACCGCCTTGATCAGGCCCTCGCGGTCGACGGGCTTGGTGACGTAGCGGTCGCACCCGGCCGCGCGGGCCGCGTCGCGGGCTTCGACGCCGCTTGCAGCCGTCAGGGCGACCACCGGCCCGTCGTATCCGCGTTCGCGCAGCGACTCGGCCGCCTCGAAGCCGTCCACGCCGGGCATCTGCATGTCCAGGAAGACCAGGTCGGGCGTTTCGCCCTCGACCCGTTCGATCGCCTCGCGCCCGTCGGCGGCGACGCTCACCGCCGCCCCGGCGCGTTCGAGCAACGTGCGGATCAGCGTTCGCCCGGCGGGGTCGTCCTCGGCCACGAGGATCGTCCGCCCGTCCAGCGGGGCATTGTCATTCTGTCGATCTGTCATCATTGTGCCTCCACTCGTCGGTTCACGTGATCCCCCGAGTCGGGCCGGGACCTTCATGACCGGTCCCGGACACCCGCGTCAAACGGAGCGGGCTCTCCCTTGCCCCGCCGTTTGGCGAGGAGAACATCCGTGTCCGGGACCGGCTGAAGGCGCCGCACCCATTCGGTCGTTCAGTCGTGTTCGCCCTGCGCCCCGACCGGCGTCCGGTCGCGCAGTTCGGCGAGTTCCTGCTGGAGGTGGAGCATGCGCAGCCCGGTCCGGAGGTGGATTTTGAGGTCCATCGCGTCGAAGGGCTTCATGAGATAATCGTCGGCCCCGCTGACCAGCACGCGCATGACCTCCTCCTTCCGCCGGCTCCCGGTGATCAGCAGGATGTAGGCGTCGTGGGTCCGCTCGCGGGCGCGGAGCGTCCGGGCGACCTCGAAGCCGTCGATCTCCGGCATGTTCCAGTCCAGGATGATGGGGATCGGCTCGTCGAGCCCCTCGGCCAGTCGCAGCGCTTCCCGCCCATCGGCGGCGGCAAGGACCTCGAAGCTCCATCCGCCCAGCAGCTCGGTGAGGAACTGCCGGTACGTCGCGTCGTCGTCTGCAATCAGGATTCGCATGTAGCCTCCTCGGCGGTGAAGTCCTCCAGTCGTTCGCACAAACGCTCGAGCCCCTCGAGCAGCTTCTCGGCGTCCCGCTCGGCGGTCGACCAGTCGGCGATTTCCTCCAGCCCCTCGGCCAGGGTCGCCAGGCGGGTTGCGCCGAAGAGCCCCAGCGAGCCCTTGAGCTTGTGGGCTCGTCCCCGCAGCGCGTCGGCGTCGCGGGCGTCCACCGCGGCGTGCAGGGCGCGGACGCACCCGGACCGCTCGGAGAGGAACGCCCGGATCAATCGCACCAACGACCCGCGGTTGCCGCCGACCTTGCCCAGCGCGGCCTCGGCGTCGAAGTCCGCCTTCGCCCCGCCGAAGGGCGTCTTCGGCGGCGCTGCCCCGGCGTCCTCCGACTCGCCTTCGTCCTTCGACTCGCCTTGGGCTCGCTCAGGACGCCCCGGGCCGCCGCGAAGGGCGTCGGTGCAGTCCGCCAGCACGCGGTGCAGTTCGGACGGGTCGATCGGCTTGGTGATGTGAGCATCCATGCCGGCGTCCAGGCATTCGTCGCGGGAGGCGGGCATGGCGTTGGCCGTCATTGCGATGATCGGGATGTGCCCGCCGCTCTGGTCCTCGCGGGCGCGGATTCGCCGGGTCGCCTCCAGTCCGTCCACGTCGGGCATCTGCACGTCCATCAGCACGGCGTCGAACTCGGCGGCTTCCCATTCGGCCAGGGCGCGCCGCCCGCTCGGGGCGCAGGTGACCTCGTGCCCCCACTCCTCCAGGAGCATGGTGGCGTGCTCGCGGTTGACCTCGTTGTCCTCGGCCAGGAGCACCCGGACCGGGCGGGGCTCGGGCGTCTGGCGACCGAAGGGCTCGTCGGTCCGACTTGTCGCGGGGCGCCGGCCGGCGGATCCGTCGCCGGCGACGCTCAGCACGGCGTCGAAGCGGAAGGTCGTGCCCTTCCCCGGGGTGCTCTCGAGTTCCAGCGTCCCGCCCATCAGCTCGACCAGTTGGCTGCAGATCGCCAGGCCCAGCCCGGTTCCCCCGCGACCTCGGGCGTCGCGGGCCTGCTCGAAGGCGTCGAAAATCCGCCGCTGCTGGTCCGCGTCGATCCCCGTTCCGGTGTCCTGCACGGAGATGCGCAGACGAACCGCGTCCCCGGGCAGCGCCTTCGACGCCCGGCGGGGCGAGTCGGAGGGGCATTCCTCGACGCGGTTCTCGTCGTCCCGGGCGCCTCGAAGGCGCGTGGAAGGACGGCTCGGGGCGGCGAGCCCCTCGGCCGAGAGGCACACCCACCCGCTGTCGGTGAAGCGCAGGGCGTTGTCCAGCAGGTTGGTCACGACCTGTCTCAATCGCCCGGGATCGCCGCAGAGGCGCGCGGGCGTGTTCGGATGAATGCGCAGTTGCAGCTCCAGCCGCTTCTCGGCGGCGCGGGGGCGGAAGGGCTCGACGGCGTCGTCGAGGACGTCGCGAATGTTGAACGGCACGCAGAGCAGCTCGAATTTGCCCGCCTCGATCTTCGAGAGGTCCAGCAGGTCGTTGATCAGCCCCATCAGGCACCCGGCCGAGCGGCGCGAGAGCTCCAGGCAGCGGCGCTGGTGGTCGGTCAGGGGCGTACGGAGGACCAGGTCGGTCATTCCGATGATCCCGTTCATCGGCGTACGGACCTCGTGGGAAACGCGGGCGAGGAAATCGCTTTTCGCCCGGCTGGCGGCCTCGGCCGAGAGTCGTCGCTGACGCTCCAACTGCCTCCGGGCGTACTCGGAGCGGTAAGAGACGTACCCGGTGGCGAAGTACAGCAGCGCCAGCGCACCGATCAGAGCGTAGGTGATCCGCTCGTGGGCGTTGATGGGCACGGCGATCTCGGCGCGTCGCGCGCCGACGACCAGCCCCATCCGCCGATCCCCGAGAATCAGCGGGCAGTACGCGGCGATCAGGTCGTCCCGGTCGCCGGTTTGGAGATGTCCGCTGCGCCCCTCGCGGACGCCCCGGCGGAAGACCTCGCCGAGATCGCGCGGCGACAGCTCCGCCCGGGCGGGTCCGTCCTTCGACTCGTCTTCGGCTTGCTCAGGACGCCCTGAGCTTCGTCGAAGGGCGTCCCGGGCGGGCGCCTCCGGACGACGACCTCCCGCCCCCCCGGCGCCCAGCACCTCGCCGTCGGGACTGATCAGCCAGTACAACCGGGATTTGCCCGCCGGGGATTCGGACGAGCGCGCCAGACAGCGGACGACCAGGCGGCGAAGGTCCATCGTGAACCCGACCCGCACCGGGCGCCCCCGGCCGAGCTCGACCGCCGCGCCGGGGACGGGGAGGGTCGCCCGGATCCGCCGGCCGCGGTCTTCGATTGCGTATCGCGCCTCGAGGGCGCCGCGCGGGCTCGGCTGCGTCGAGGCGGCCCGGACGGTCTTCCCGTCGTCGGCGCCTGGACATTGAAGCAGGGCTCGCCCCTCGGCGTCCAGCAGGAAGACGCGCGTGAGCACCCCGGACTCGGACCGGGAGTAGCGTTTGACCGCCTCGGTCGCCGCATCGGCGTCCTCGGCCGAGGCGACCTGGACCGCGAGCACCTCCAGTCCGCGGACGCTCCGGGCGAAGGCGGTTTCCAGCGACCCGGCAAAGCCCGCGACCGCCTGGCTCTGCTGACGCCGGAATGCGCCGACCATCTCCCCGCGGAATCGCCCGTGATGCCATCGCAGCAGCAGTCCGAACGCCAAGGCCGCCAGGGACGTCAGCAGAACCGGGCGCAGCGCCGCCAGCCAGCGGCGCGGGCGGGCCCACCGGGCGTGGTCGTGGGATGGGGAAGCCATGGAGGGGCTACTCCAGGCGCCGCTTGAGGAAGGCGGGAATCCGGTTGCCGTCCGGCGCGTCGGGAAGGCGACCGGGCGACCGCGTGAACTCCAGCCGGACGCTTCGGTCCCATGAAAGGCTCAGCAGCGAGGCGGTGAGCAACTCCGCCTTCAGCCCGGCCGGGTCGAGCGGCTTGGTCAGCACCGCCTGAACGCCGCTGCGGAGGACCAGGGCGTTGGTCTCCCCGCCGCGCAGGACGCCGCCGACGACGAGGATACGATACGCCCTCGACCAGACGTCCCAGCGCAGGTCGCGACACAGTCGCCAACCGTCCACGTCCGGGAGCATCCAGTTGGCGAGGACGACCTCCGGGTCGAACACCTCGGAGGCGCCCGCCGCCGCCGCTCCGCCGCTCAGGGCGCGGACCTCGTGACCCCACCCGACCGTCAGCGCCATCGCCTCCCGCCGGAACGTCGCGTCGTCGTCGATGATGAGCACCCGCATTGCCGCTCCCATGAAGTGAGTCCTGTCAAGGTCATCTTGTCGTCGTAAATCGTGAA
>CAYTQL010000133.1:0-8291 GCA_964439555.1 uncultured Planctomycetaceae bacterium
GCTTCACGATTTACGACGACAAGATGACCTTGACAGGACTCACTTCATGGGAGCACTGTCATGAAACGCAGGAAGAAACCCCCGACGGCGGCGGGCTTCACGCTCGTCGAGCTGCTGGTGGTCATCGGCATCATTACGCTGCTGGCGACCATGGCCATGCCGTCCTTCATCGCCATCCAGGACATCGCCCGGGCGGCCGAAGCGTCCACCCGCGTCAAGGCGCTGACCCAGGGCGCCGAGCAGTACAAGGGCGACCACGACCTCTACCCCGGTCAGCACCACCCCGAGAAGCTCGCCGGCAGCGGCGGCGGCTTCACCGGTTCGCAGGTGCTCGCGGCGTGCCTGTTCGGGTACGACTACGACGACATCGGCGACAATTCGCCGCCCGCCCGAAGCCTGTACGCCGAATACCGCCCGGGAGACCTCTTTACCTACAAGGGCGAGAAGAACACCGTCTCCGACCGCTACGGCAGCGAGGGCGACGACATGGCCGTGCTGTATTACCCCTCCCGCATGGATACCTTCAACGTCCAGCAGTACAAGGAAGGCGATAACTCGGACTATCTTGACGGCGGCGCCGACTACGAATTCGAGGAGATTCACCAATACACCGGCAACAAGCCGCACATGAACGACAGCTTCGCCAAATTCATCCGCGAATCGCGATTCCGCAGCGACGACGACCACCCCGTCAACCCCAACGCCTTCCTGATGCTCGGTTCCGGACCCAACCGCCGCTACGGCGACGACGACGACTGGAAGAACTGGTAAGCCCCGGCATGCGTACTACTTACGTGAGAACCCGACGAGGCATGACGCTGATGGAGCTGCTGGTGGTCGTCACGATCATCGGCATCCTCGCGACGATTACGGCGCCCTCGCTGCTGATGTTCCGGGACATCATGACCCAGAGCGCCTCGCAGCAGATCATCGGGACCATCAGCACCGCCATCGAACAGTACCACGGCGACTTCGAGCGGAACTTCGCCAACAGCTACGAGGCGTATCCGCCGAGCGACGACGGGGCCGCCGGGCGGTACCTGCTGACGCGATACCTGCTGGGCTATCCCAATGACGACGGGGCCCAGGGGCTCGGATTCCGGGTCAAGGACGCCGACGGGGAGTTCGATTCGCGCGCTCCGGTGCGGGGGCCCTACGGCGGGACCGAGGAACTCGAACTGACCCGGGGGAACGACAAGGCGTTCATCGACGCCTTCGGGAACGAGATCTACTACTACCGCTGGAACACCCCGGAACAGGAAACCAACAACGGATACAGCAGCGACGACAACGGCGGCGGCCCCGGCAACATCAACGCCTACGTCCAGGCTGACAACAACGCGTCGAACGATAACTACGACTACTACCGCCGCGACTACCTGCTGATGAGCAAAGGACTCGAAGAAGAGTGGGGCGAGAGCCCCAGCAGCGGCATTGTTTCGAATTTCGGGAATTGACGTCCATGCCACGGAACCGAACAGAGCGATACGGCGGCTTCACCCTGATCGAGCTGATGACCGTCATGTTCATCATGGCGATCGTCGTCGCCCTCGTCGTGGGCGTAGGCCGGTTCGTGATGGAAGAAGCCCGACGCAAGGAAACGCGGAATAACCAGGCGATCGTCATGACCGCCGTCGAAGCGTATATCGAGGTCGCCCGACCCTATGCGAACGAACCGGAGGAGGCGTTCCCCAGCGAAGACGTGAAGAAGTTCTTCTATGAGATCGCCCAAGTCGACAACGCGAGCGGCAAGGAAAACCCCACGTCGTTCGTCATCCGCGAGCAGGTCGCGGGTTTTCCTCCGGAATGGACGGAGATGGGCAGCTTTCCCGACGGATGGGGTCAGTCCATGGTGTATGAGCGGACCGGCAGCGCCAACGGCGGGCCGGTGCTGATCTCCCCGGGACCCGACGGCGAGTTTGACACCGCCGACGACATCCGCTCGGACGGGCAATAGGAGCAGACGCCGATGGTCCGTACAACTACAGTTCGAGTTCGCCTCCCGAAACCCGGCGGGTTCACGCTCATCGAGATGCTCGTCGTCCTGGGCATGATCGTCCTGTTGGCCGGGATCGCCCTGCCCAGCGCGATCGGGCTCTTCCGCAGCGGCGGGCAGGCGCAGGCTCACAACCTGCTCTCGGCCCAGTTGTCCGTCGCCCGCGCCTTGGCGGTGGAGCAGAATCGTCACATCGCGGTGCACGTGCAGCGGGGCTACTACGACCCGGCCGAGCCCGACGCGGGGCTGCCCGGGTCCGAAGGCTTCACTTTCGCGGCCATCCTCAGCTACGGGGAACTGACGGACCCGAACGACCCGGTCGCCGGCGAGACGCGCTTCTACCCGGTCAAGGAGCACACGCCGGTCCGCTTCCCCAAGAACATCGGTCTCGGGCAGGTCAGTGCGGAGTTCCTCATCCAGAGCGGGAGTACCACCTCCTATACGAACCTCGGAGACGGACCCGCCTACGCCCCGGGCGACGCCGATTACGACAAGCTGCTCGATTTCAGCAGCTTCACCTTCGTCTTCGGACCCCAGGGCTCGCTGGTCCGGTCGCCGGACGGGGAGGACCTGCGTTTCGCCATCACGGATGACGCGGGCGAGCCCCTGCGGCTCTGGGCAGACCCCGACGACGAGAACCACCGCGGCCTGTGGGACCCCGACGCCGTCACGGACGGCTCACCGGGCCTCAGTGACGAACAGGGGGTCCAGACCGTCACCATTTTCGACTTCGCCCGACTGCGTTCGCTGACGGGCGCCCGCGACGACTACCTCGACGCGAACGGGCAGTTCCTCACCGTCAGCGCACACACCGGGCTTGTCGTCCACCGGGAGTAGACCATGGCCATCATGCATACCAGATCGTCACGACGCGGCTTTACCCTGGCCGAGATCCTCATCGCCCTGGGCATCCTGGGCGTGGGGCTCACCATGACGGCGATGCTCTTCCCCGTCGGAATCAAGCAGGCCGAGGACTCCGCCCGCGCCTCCAACGGGGCCCTGCTCTGCGAAGTCGGACTCAACACCGCCCGGATGATGCTGGTGCATCTGCCCCCGGACGACCCCGACGGCCCCGGGGTGAAGGTGCAGTGGACCGACGCGGACGGCGACGCTCACGAAAGCGTGTCGATGACCGTGCCCTCGGACGTCCTCGTCGACGTCAGCGAGTTGTTCCCGGACGAGAAGCTGCTCTACGACCCCACCGCCGCGCCCGGCTCGGATGAACTCAATCGCCGCGACAAGGGGTTCCGCATTCTGTTGCGCAGAATGCGCCCCGGCGAGAACGACTACCAGATCGCGGTGATGTCCTTCGACGCGGTCTTCGACCAGTCCACCGACGAGTACGGACCGAACGCGACGACCAGCACCGTCCACGTCGAGAGCTTCACCCCGTGCGAAATTGAGCTGTGGCACCCCTACTCCGCGAAGTATGAAGCGAAGGAGGTGGACTACGCCGACCTGAAGGTGGGCATCTACACCGGATCGATCCTCCTGGTCGCGAACAACGGGTACTGGTGCCGCGTGGTGGAGTCCGTCGCGCCCACCGAGGCCGACCCGAACCCCGACACCTGGTTCCACCATGACCGGATCATAAGCCAGGAAGGCGTCGAGGACCCGGCGGACGCCACCTTCATCTCCATGCACGAGCGGCGCGACTCGACCGGGCAGAAGCTCCCCCAGACGCCCGGGCTGGCGGTGATGTCCATGCGGACTTCGCTGCGGAGCGAATAGGAGATTCCATGCCCTTGACGTACAGACATGCACGCGGCATGACCATGACCGAGCTTCTGGTCTCGGTGACGGTCCTGCTGATCATGATCGGGGCCTTCAACGCCATCCTCTCCCAGAGCCGCCGGGTCGTGACCACCTCCCAGGCCACCTCCCGGGCCAACAGCGAGGCGACCGCCCTCATGCGGATGCTCCGCGCCGACCTCACCGCCGCGAGTCAGGACGGCTTTATGGTTATCCGACGCCACGAAAAGGGGCGGTGCAGCCTGGTCTTCACCACCGCCGGGATGTACCGGAGCGTCACGGGGACCCGCGCGGCCAACGCCGCCCGGATCGAGTACGGGCTCGACGACACCGGCGCGATCGACTATCACGACAACGACGACGCGGACGACATCGAGAACAACCTCAACCTGGAGGAATGCCGCCCGGGCAACCTCTTTCGCCGCGTGGTTCTCCTGGCCCCGACGATTCCCGAATCCGAAAGCCGCGACGCCGGCAACGCCAAGGCGGACGAAAGCGACCTCGAGAAAGTCTCCCTCGGGCGCTATCAGCAGGAGTGGACCAAAGACGACGCCACCCCCCGCGAGAAACTGCTCGCCGCCCTGAGCGGCAGCTACCGCGTTGAGGGCGTCGATCTGCCGCGGATCGGGCTGAACTACGACATGGTCATCCCGCCCCAGAGCCTCGCGGACGTCCGCCGCGCCTGGCCACTTCTGACCGGCGAATGCGTCACCTTCGACATCGAATACCTCGACCCGACCGCCTCCCCGGCCGAGTGGAAGCAACCCACCGCCTCGGCCCCGACGCGGACCTTCACCTTCGATAATCCCTCCGCCTGGCCGGCGGCGATCAAGATCCACTTCGCCCTCGGTCGGGGGAGCAATGTCAAGCAGTACTCGGTTCTCTGCGAGCTGCGGGAGTAACGCCATGACTCGCCCCCTCCAGTCCACGTCGCGCCGCGGTTCGGTGATCCTGATGGTCGTCGGACTGCTGACGATCCTCAGCATGCTCGGGGCGGCGTTCGTGCTCTCCTCCCGCCTCGACGCCCGCCAGGCCCGCGCCCTGACCGGAAGCGCCAACCCCGAATACGCCGCCAAGGGCGTCATGTCCATGATCCAGGCGCGGCTCATTGCCGACATACGAACCGTGGAACTTGACCCCAACGACCCGGACGGGCTTAAAGATTCCATGGAACACGAGTTCACGTGGTATGTCGATGTGCCGGGTCCTGAGGTCGACGAGTGGCTCTCCAGCGCCTCGCCGGTAAGCCTCGAGAGCGGGGCGATCGTCTGGCCGATGGTCAGCGCCCTGCTGCGCCCCGTCGAAGAGTGCGTCAACGTCGAGATTCCGGAGGACGACGCCCCCCTCGATGAACTGCTCGTGGACACCGACGGGCTTATGCATGGCGACGCCCTCCTCGGCGACACCGGCGCCTTCG
Source organism: uncultured Planctomycetaceae bacterium (assembly GCA_964439555.1). Lineage (GTDB taxonomy): Bacteria > Planctomycetota > Phycisphaerae > SM23-33 > SM23-33 > CAYTQL01. The sequence goes on from CAYTQL010000133.1 coordinate 5,166, forward strand.
GGCGAAACGGCGAGCAGTACTACGTCGCCGTCCGCATCATCGACCTTTCCGGGCGGATGACGCTTGGAGAGGTCTCATCGAGCGATCGGGCCCATGACATCGGCGACTATGCGGTCGGCTTTCCGGAATTCGAGACTATCCCTCGAAGCGATGACTACGACGTCACCGACGAGATGGCAATGCTCTGGCCGTACGAAGCCGCCTTCGTTGGCCCGCTGGCAGAGAAACTCCTCACCGCGGCCGGCGGGAACCGTCAGCTCGCATCGGCCCCCCAGGTTCGGGCCCTGTTGACAACCCGTGGAGGGTCTGAGCCCTTGCTCCGCTACCCCGAATGGGGCAGCGTGGAGACTGGCGATTTGGCAAACCCCAGTGAAGACGTCCCCATCTTCAAGCCGGTCCCCCTCTTGAGAGACGAACTCGATGCCAGTTCACTGCCGGACGACGGGGTGCTGGACGCCTCGTCTCCGGAACACTGGAAAGTCCAGGAACTCTACGAGAACGTTCTGAGGTGGCTGCCCTCCGACGCGGGGGATCGGGAGAAGCGTGCGGCCCACTTCGCGATCAACTGGTACGCTGCCCAGCTCCCTCGACTTCCCGGGCTCAGCGACGACGCGGTGCCCCTGGCCGCCCAGGTCAGCTTCAAGCCGGACGGGAAGACCTGGAGCGTCTACGGGCTGGACCACCAGCCGTTCATCACCGAGGCCTACGCCGCCTACAAGCAGAACACCGACGCAACCTCAAACGACGCCCGCTGGTTCTGCGCCGTGGAGGTCTTCAACCCCTACCCCAAGGCGCTGGAGCCCGATCCGTCAGCCCGGTTCAAGATTTCCGCATCCGCCGCGCCCGGCGCGTCCGAGAACATCGAGCTCAAGGCGAATCGCGACCCCGACAGCCGGAAGGTCTACTTCAACCACAGTTACGACATCGGCGACCTCAAGGCGGGGCTCAAGACCGACTTCGGGTGGACGGACGCTCAGGCCAACCTGACGGACTCCTGGCATCGCATTGACAACGACGACTTCAACCTCTTCGAGAGCGCGATCGAGCTGAAGCGCGGGGCCGCCGTGCTGGACAAGGTCTCCGCGGCCGAGATCGGCGCGTTCGACCCGAACTCCGTGGACTTCGGCGATAAGCAGACGATCTCCGCCCAGCGCGACGACCGGACGGACACCACGGACGAGCCCGAGGACGATCACTGGAAGCTCTCCGTCGCCGCCTACGTGGACAAGACCACGAGCGGACACACACTGGGCGAGCAGAATTCCGCGGTCGACCTGGACTCTAACGAGGCCATCGGCGGGGAAAAGGCGGGCTTCGCCTACCCGGTCGAGTTCGGTCGCCGCACGGACCCGGACGCCCCCCCCCCCTTCCGCAGCGTGGGCGACCTCACGCGGGTCTACTTCTTCGGGCCCGACCATGACGAGGGACTGCCTCAGAAGATGCTCAAGGACAAGGATTCCCCGCTCCGCGGGCGTCCGGACCTCTTCCCGAGTGTGCAGACCGGACCGGACGAGGCCTATGATTGGACGATCAAGCAGGCAGAGTGGAAACTCGGCGCAGCCGAGAAGCTTTACCCGCCCATTCCCTGGGCCTGCATGGGCGGGGAGATGTTTCGAATGCTCCCCGTGGGGCGCGGCGGCAGGTTGAGGGGATTGGTCAACATCAACACAGCGCCGCGCGAGGTGCTCGAGAAGCTGCCCTGGCTGCCGCAGGACGGCAACAACTACTACATCGACCTCAACCAGGACGGAGCGTTCGACGAGGACTTCGACAAGAAGGTCACCTGGAATGAAGGCATGCTCAGGAGCCTTGCCGACGCCATCATCAGCTATCGGTCGACGGCAAACCGTTCGATCACGGGGCTGTCGAACCTCAGGGCGCACCCATCCGAGTGCGGACCCACGGCCACTCTGGGCTTCATGACTCCGGGGGAGATCGCGGTTCCTCTCGCGCAGTGGGCCGAGGCAAACCTCTGCCCACAAATCCTTGGCGTCAGTGGCGACGCCGTAAAGAAGCACAAATGGTACTCGGTCGTCCGGGATTCACTCTACCGTAACGTGAGTAACATGATCACCGTGCGGTCCGCCTGCTTCGCAGCGTTTGTGCGCGTTGAGGCGCGCCACGGCGATAAGACCCTCCGCTCGCGCAATTACCTTGCTGTCTTCGACCGCGGCAATGCATCGCTCTGCGAAAGGATCACCCCGAGCGATGGCGAGCGCGTCCGAGTGGTGGATTCGGTGGCAAATCCGGAATTCCAGGAGGTAAACCTCACGGGCGGGTTGGCCATGGAAGAAATGTACGAGGGGCGTCCATGGCCGAACACTTACTACATGCGTGTCACCTCGGGGCCCTTTGCGGGGTTCGTGACTGTCGTTCAGAATAACTCCACTCGTTCGAAGCTAAGGATCAGCCCCCGGTTCCCGGTCCCTGGGACGGAGATAGCAGAGGATTTCAGCTTCGAAGTATTCCAGCTCAAGCCCATCGTCTTCGCGCCGATCCTGGCGCCGGTGCACCGGTAGGACGGGCGGCAAAGCCCGGACCGGGAGAGCCCGAGCGCTTCAGCGTCGGACGAGGGCGGCGTGAAGCTCCCCGGGGTCGCGGACGGTGAACTGCGGCTCACCGCCGCGGGGCGCGTCCTTGTGGGCGTGGACCTGCCCGCACCGGCGATAGCGGACGGTCAGCCAGCCCAGCTCATTCCCGGCCAGGAAATCCTTGGCGGGGTTGTCGGCCACGTAGGCGCAGGCGGCGTGAGGCGTCCCGAGCCGTTCGGCGACCCGCTCGAACGGGGCGCGCGAGGGCTTCCACGCCTCCCGCCCGAGTTCCTCGGAGAAGACCACCGCGTCGAAGAAGCGCCCCAGCCCCGTCGCCTCCAGCTTGTACCGTTGGGCGGGCAGAAAGCCGTCGGTCAACAGGGCGAGGCCGAACCGGCCCCGGAGGCGCGAGAGCATCTGCCCCGCTCCCGCGAACGGGCGGATATCCGGGCGATGCTCGCGGTAGACCCGCACCAGTTCGGCCAGGTCCTCCGCGTCGAGGTCGAGTGCGAACTGCTCGTTCAGCGCGTCCAATGCGCCGGCGACCCGCCCTCCGAGGAACCGCCGCCACAACCAGTCCTCGAAGCGATCGGAC
>CAYTQL010000134.1:0-8174 GCA_964439555.1 uncultured Planctomycetaceae bacterium
GAACCCACGAATAACGGATTTGCAATCCGTCCCCTTAGTCCGCTTGGGTACGCCACCGGTTGATCGGATCATGATATCGCCTCGACGGTGCGGGCGTCAACGCCCGCCGCGGCGCTTCAGACGCCGCGGTCCCGCTGAATCTGCGTTTCGACGGCGGCGAACTTCGCGGCCAGCCCGCCCATCTTCGGGTCGCGCGATCGCAACACCTTGATGTACTGCCGGATGTTCTTGAGCGATTCGGGCTCGCCCTGGAACACCTCGCGAGCCGCCTGAACGTACTCCAGCTCCATTCGCCAGTAAAGCTTCGGGTTCTCGGCCGGGTTGATGCGCGACTTGATCGCCCGGTAGTGCTCGAGGGTCTTGGCCTTGTCCTTCAGCGCCCGATAGGCGCGGGCGAGCCCGTAGACGTTCTCGAACTCCATCACCAGGGCGTCCTTGCGCTGTTCGGCCGTATCACGGTAGGTCTTGATCAGGGCGTCCTTTGCCTTGGTCAAAGCCTCCTCGATCTGCGCAGGCTTCTTGGACTCGCGGGCGACCTCCAGCCAATGCTTCATCGCGGCCGAGGCGGTCATCGCGCGGAGCCCGATCGCCTGCCGCTGGTCGATGAGGCCCTTGGCGAGCCGCTCGAGGGCCTTCTGGTTCCCGGCCTGCTGTTTGGCGGCCTCGATCTTCCGGGCGGTCTCCTTGTCGATCTGCTCGCGGATTCGGTCGAGCCGCGCCTGCTCGAAGTCGCGGGTCTCCTTGAAGAGTTTCAGCGCCTCGGCCGGGCGGTCGTTCTGGAGCATCGCATCGCCGAGCATCTTCTTGAGGGCGTAGAGCTGCTCGGGGGAGGCTTCGCCCTTGGAGGCGTCGTAGAGCCTCTGGGCGAAATCCATGTAGACCTTGCGATACTTGGCCAGCTCCAGCTCCTGCTGCCTGGTGTGCACCGGCTGGGCGACCTTCTCGGCGAGGCTGCGGATGCGCTCGCGGATCTTGTTGACCACGAGCGACAGGAGCTTCTGGGCCCGCTCGCCGTGGGCCTTGCCGAAGCTGCGGACCAGCTCGATGGCCTTTTCCAGGCTTTCGGCGTCGCCCTGCTCGACGAGCTTGGAGATCTCGAACTCGCGCGACAGTTCCAGCACCGTCGTCCCGGGCCACTGCTCGGGCAGGTTCGCGAGCCGCTCCAACGCCCTGCGCTGGTCGCCGAGCTGCTCGTAGAGGACCACCGCGGCGTTGAAGGCGGCGTCGGCGCCCCAGTTGCGCAGGGTCGTCGCCTGCTCGGTCTTGCCTGCCTCCCTGAGCTTCTCGGCCTGGCTTTTGGCCATCCCGGCGAAGCGGATGAGGTCCTTGTAGAGACTCAGCGCCTCGTCGCGCGGGTTCTCGCCGTAGCCGCCCTCGCGAAGCAGCGCCGACCGGGCCCGCAGGGCGATATACTTGGCCTGCTGGGCGTTGGCGAGGTCGGGGGGAATCTGCTCGACCGCGGCGGCCGCCCGCTTGAGCAGCTCCCAGCGACGCTGGCGGTCCTGCTCGGTCGCGTCGGAGGTTTCCTCGGCCAGGCGGTAGGCGTGCCAGACCTCCTCGACCCGCAGCGGGAGGACCTCTTTGTCCCCGGCGCTCTTGGGGTGCTTGTAGAGGGCGTCGAGGGCATTGAGCAGTTGAAGCCGCAGGCTCGCGGCGATCGGCTTGCCGGCCGCCCGGCGCTCGTCGACGACCTGGAGCATGGCGTTGACCGCGTTGTGGGCTCCCAGGTACGCCAGGCGGTGCTCGGGGTACTCGTTGGCCAGGGCGGTGAAGTCGGTGATCGCCCGGGCGTTGCGCCGCTGGGTGATGTACGCCGACGCCCGATGCCACAGCGCCAGCGGACGGATGTGCCTGGCGATCTCCGGGTCCATCTCCTTGCCCTCTTCGGGCTCGAGGATGGTGCTGAAGATCTCGATCGCCCTGGGCAGGTCCCCGTCGCGCGCAGCGCCGATGCCGATGGGCAGCAGCACCGGGGCGGGAAAGTTCTCGTAGTCCTCCCGGTCGGCGTAACGGGCGGCGATGACCTCGCCGATGGCTTCCATCACGGCCGGGTCGGGGTACTCCTTGAGAAAGTTCACCAGCGTCTTTTCGGACCGGTCGCGATACTGCTGCGCCTTCTCGGCCGGGGCGACCTCCGCGCGGTTCTCCAGGATGTACATCGTCAGCAGGAGGTGCTTGAAGTCGACCCCCAGCTTGCCTTGCTGCCCGGCGATCTTCCGCCCGGTAGCCTGGAACGCCTCGGCGAACTCCAGCGCCTTGTCGAAGGCGGCGGAGGCTTCGTCGGTCTTCGTGTCTTCGTGGAGGCCGAGGGCGTGATCGGCCTGGGTTCGGGCGACCTCGAACAGCGCCTCGATGCGTGCGCCGCCGGGAACGTTCTCGCCGGTGACGCGCTGGAGCCGGTCGAGCGCGAGGCGGTGCTCCTCGAGCTCGCGGTGGGCGCGTCCCATCAGCAACTGGGCCCGGGGCTCGACGCCGTACTTGGGCTCGGTGAACTTCCGCGCCATCGCCAGCGCCTGGCGGAGAATACGGCGGCGCTTGACGCGGGTCTCGGCGTCGGCGGGGGCGCCCAGGGCGTAGTAGAACTGCATCCACGCCCCGGTCCACTCGATCTTCTCATGGAGCGGCTCGAGCTCGGGCAGGACGGTGACGACCTTCAGCGGGTCCTGGCGCCAGCGGCGGACGGTGTCGGTCGCCTCGCGCTGGAGTTTCAGGATCACCGGCATCGCCTCGCCGGCGTAGGCGCCCAGGGCCTTGCGGTCCTCGGCCGTGCCGTAGAGGAACAGCACCGGGTTGGCGTAGGGTTCGACGCGAAGGATGCCCAGGGCGTGGGCGAGCTTGAGCTTGAGCTTGAAGTAGCTCAGTTGCGCATCGCCGCTGGTTTCCTTCTGGTTCAGCTCCTTGGCCCGCTCGGCTTCGGCGGCCTTCTCCCGCTCGACCAGGACGGCGCGGAGCAGCTTGGCGGCGGCGTTGATCTCCGCGGCCCGGGCGTCGGCGTCGCCGAGCTTCGCCGCCTTCGCCAGGCGCGCCTCGACCAGCAGCAGCTTGCTCGCCGGGTCCCCGGCGTCCGTGGCGGCGCCGACGAGCTGCTCGAGCAGTTCGGTCATCCCGTACTGGCGGAGCGTCTCGGCGAGCCGCCGGGATCGCTCGACCGACTGCCCGGGCGCCGTGGCGACCGGTCCAGCGACCGCCGCCGCGACGAGCACCGCCGCGACGCGCTGGGTGCACTTGTGCATCCCTACCTCCTCCGACCCGCAGGTCGGCGGTTACTCACGGGCTTCGCCGCTCAGCTCTGGGCGAAGCCGATATTCTTGAAATCGGCGGCGACCGCCTGGTTGAAGGCCTCGACGACGTATTTCCATCGCACGTCACCGCGGGCCTTGATGACCACGGGCGCTTCGACGTCGTCGCCGAGGGTGGTCTTCTTGCGCTCCAGGTGCTCATAGAGCGTCGCCGGGTCCATGATCGTCGTGCCGTTGAGTTCGTAGACGACCTTCTCCCGCCAGTCGCCCGTGGGCGTCAGGACGATCTGCATCGGGTCGATTTTCACCGACGGCTCGGCCTTCTGACCCTTGTCCGAGGGGAGCGAGCCGGGAATCTGCCCCTCCGCGGTGCGGAAGGAGATCGTCAGGATGAAGAAGATCAGCAACTGGAAGGTCACGTCGATCATCGGCGTCAGCGGCGGCTGCATCGCCTTGCCTTGCGCCTCGCCGCGCCGCTTCCGGGCGGAGACGTAATGGACCGTCTCGTCGCCGTCAATTCGCTTCTGGGATTGTGCCATCGCTGAACTCCCGAACTCAGTCCGGCCTCTTGGCCGTGATTTCCACGTTGCCGATCTCCGCCTCGCCCGCCTCGTCCATCACCGGCTTGATGTACTGGAACTCCACGTCCTTGTCGGCGCGGATTTCCACGAGGAACTTCTCGCCCGGGAAGCCGGCCTTGACGGCCTTGGCCTTGGCTTTCTTGAAGATGTCCCGCAGGCGGTACTCCTCGCCGATCTTGATCGGCTTCCCGGAGATCTGGTACTCCGCCGCCTGACCGCTCCAGCGGGGGTCGCGCTTGTCGGCGTCCTTGTTGGCCACCGAGAGCACGTTGACGATCACCCGGTCGGGCAGCGCCTTCTCGGGCTGCTTCTTGGCCTGCGACTCCCGCGGCTCGTGCAGCTCGAGCTGCGCCAAGGCCGCCGAGGCGAACTGGCTGGTCAGGATGAAGAAGATAATCAACTGGAAGGTGCAGTCGATCATCGGCGTCATGTTGATGTCGACGTCTTCGCCGTGCTGTACTCTCTTTGCCACGGGTCACCTCTCTTTGCGTCCGAGCCCCGGCGCAGCGGCGCCGGGCACTGGATAGGACACTCAGCCCTGCTTTCGGCCAGGTCGGAATGTCGTAATCAGTTCCTGGGCGTTGACCATCGCCTCGCTCGTCAGCGAGTCGATGCGGTTGCGCATGACGGCGTAGACGGCCAGGGAGGGAATGGCGATCGCCAGCCCGAGCAGGGTGGTCACCAGCGCGGTGTAGATGCCGCCGGCCAGCTCGGAGGGATTCGGCGGTTCCTTGGACCCGGCGATCTTGGAGAAGGCGATGATCATGCCCCAGACCGTTCCGAGCAGCCCGAGCATCGGGGAGACGTTTCCGATGAGGTTCAGCCATTCGATCCGCCGCAGCAGCTTGACGGTGCGTTCCTCGGCGGCCTCTTCCATCGCCCGCTCCATCGCGGGGTACCCGTGCGGCGCTTCGCAGAGGGAGGCGTTGATGACGTAGCTGAGGAAGTCCGGCTGATCCGCGGTCAGGTCGATCGCCTCGCGGTACTGTTTGTTCTCGAAGAGGCCCTGAATCTGCTCCCGCGTCAGGTCCGGCAGGATGTTCTGCCGGCGAACGCTGATGAAATATTGAATGATCAGTCCCAGCGTGAGGATGCTGATCGCCCAGAGCAGCCAGCCGATCGGGCCCGCTCCGACCACCAGTACGTCGAGGAAATTAATCTCCATGTAGCGACTCTCCTTCGGGGTTGCTCGACTCGCCGGGCTCGGGGCCCGGCTTCACCTTTCATTTCTGTTTCATCGCTTCGCGCGCCCGGGCGGCGAAGGGACTGTCGTTGTAGACCGAGGCGACCTTTCGCCACGCCGCCTCAGCGGCCGAAGCGTTGCCCAACGCCTCGTTGACCTGCCCGGCGCGGTAGAGCGCCTCGGCGGCCTGGGCACTGGAGGCGTACCACGCGACCACCCGCATGAAATTCAGCCCGGCGCGGATGCGCATCTGCCCGCCGGCATTGTGTCGCCGCACGAGCTGCTGCTGCGCCTTGCCCAGCGTCAGCAGGGCGGTGGGCCTCTCGGCCGGGGCGTAGGCATTGCCGCCAAGCCCCTCGCGGAGCGAGGAAGCGATCTTCCGCAATGCGTCCGCACCGGCGTTGCCCTGCTCGACTACGACCACGGCGCCCTGGAGCTGGGTCGTCGCCGCCGCGGCGCCCGGGCCGTCGTCGCTCGTCTTTGACCCGTTGCTCGGGCGGGTCGCCTGCCCGGCCAGTTCGGCCGCGAGCTTGGCCGCCTCCTGATCCATCCCTTCCCGCTGGTAGAGCATCAGCAGGAACTGGCGGAGGGAGTCGGCGTATCCTTTCGCGCCCTTGTCCAGCAGCTTGCGGGCAAGGGCGATCGCGTCCCGATTGGCCGGAGCGCCGGATTGGGGCAGGTCGTCTTTGCCCGGGCGCAGCGCCAAAAGCGGCTTGGAGACCTTCTGGGTGCTCAGCAGCTTGCGCCAGGCCTCCAAGGCGATGTCCGGGCGCTTCGCCGCGTTGGCCGCCTGCAGCCGTCGGTAATCCAGCAGCGTTTTCTGCCACTTCCGGCGGGCCTCCGAAGCCGCCGCGCCGTAAGCCTTCAGGGCCCGCGGCGCCTTCCCGGCGACCAGGGCCTCCTCGCCGTTGTTGAACTGAGGCCAGCCGGTGACGGTGATCTGTTTGATCTCGCCGAGAGGCTTGCCGGTGACGTTCCGCGTGGGCAGGCGGAAGGTCAGCACGCCCTGTTCCACGCGGATGATGTCCACGGGGCTGTAGGTCAGGTTGTTCTCCAGGACGATCTCATCGCCCCGGGAGGCGACGGACGCGGACGCGAGGACTGCACAGGCAAGGAGGACGGACTTTCTCATGCGGTTGGGGGCCTCTCTACTCGTCGAGGGAGACGAATTTGTACTTCCCGTTGTTCTCATTCGCAATCTTTTCCATGACGTCGACGGCCTCGGCGGGCGGACGGTCCTCGCCGTAGAGGAAGGTGTTGATGTGCACGTCCTTGGCCTGATTGCGGGCGGCGACCTTCTGGAGCACCGCGGCATTGTCGGGAAAATTCCCGTCGGTGAGCAGGTAGATCAGCTTGCCCTTGCGCTTGTCGGCGTTGCCGAGTACGTCGAAGGCCCGTTGCAGCGCGGGGATGGGGTTGGTCTGCCCCTCGGGCTTGACCTTCTGAAGCCACCGCGCGGCGCTGAGCTTGTACTCGCGGGTCGCCCGGACGAGCCGCCGCGGGTCGTGCTCCTTGGGCGCCCCGGCGGCGAACATGATCACGTGGAAGTCCTGGACCTCCTGGAGACGCCCGATGGAGCGGAGCATCTCGCCGCGGACGTAGTCGAAGGTCATGAGCATGGACCCGGAGCGGTCGATGACGTAGACGATGTGGTGGGCGTTGCCGCCGAAGCCGAAGAAGTCGCTCTTGGGCCCCTTACCCGCCCCGCCGCTCTGGAGCCCGAGCTGGGCCATCGCCCCGCCGCTGGCGCCGCCGCCGAGCCCGGCGAGGTTGAGCTTGTTCTTCGTCTCGCCGTCGTCCTGGCGGATGTTCGTGTCCCGCTTGTTGTGCTGGCGCTTCTCGGTGGGCTTGGGCTGCTGGGCCTTGAGGTCCGGGTTCGCATCGCCCGGGTTGATCCGCCCGCCGGGGGTCTCGGAGAACAGGTCGTCGGGGATGACCACACCGAGCTTGTCCTTGTCCTTGGCGATCTCCACCGAGATCATCACCACGAAGAGCATGATCACCGCCAACCCGACGTGCAGGAAGACGCTGATCACCCAGGGCATGATCCCGGCCATGGTGGTCATGACGGCCGAGTCCTCGCCCTCTTCTTCGAGGTACTCCTCTTCCGCGGGTTGCTGGGGCGGCGGCGGGGGCGCGGCGCCGGAGCTCTTCGCCTTGGCTTGAGCGCCGGGCACCTGGGGACGCGGAAGCGAAGCGAGCCCCTCCGGGACCGAAACCTTCTTACGGCAATGCGGACACTTGATGCCCTGGCCGGGCTCGGCCTCGACGCTCAGCAGCTTCCCGCAGTTTTCGCAGCGAAAATCGACAGCCATATCTCAACGCTCCTTGCTCGAAGCGAAGGGCCCCGCGACGCCGTCCGCCGCGGGGCCCCCATGCTTGTTTACTCGTCTAGGCTTACGTGTTTGTGGTCTCCGCCGGTGGTCTCGGCAATGCGGCGGAGCACCGACGCGGCCCCCTCCGACGGCGGGCCGTACAGGAAGGTATGCACCTGCACGCCGGCGTCGGACTCGACCATCTTTCTTACGTACGAGACGACCTTTTCGTTTTCCGGAAACGCCCCGTCAGTCAGCAGGTAGATCGTCCGGGGGCGTCCACCGCTGCGCCCGCGCCGCAGCACCGCATAGGCCCGTCGCAGGGCGCCCATCGGGTCGGTCTTGCCCTCGGGGTCGAGGTCGCGGACGAACCGCGCGAGCTCCAGTTTACGGGCTCGATCCGCCACGACCAAGCGTTTCGGCGGGCTCTCTCGGGCGACCGTGTTGAAGAAGATCACGTGGAAGCGGAACTTCGTCGTCAACCGTCCGACGCTGCGGAGCAGCGCCGAGCGGAGTAGGTCGAACCGCTCCATCATCGACCCGGACCCGTCGAGGACGAAGACGATGTCGCCGGGCTGCCCGACGCGGCTTCCTCCGGCGCCGAGGAACTTCCCTGTCCCCGGGACCCAGTTGATGCCCTTGCCCTGCCTGCCCAGCCCGGCGCCCGAGATCTTCACGACGCGGCGGAGGTCCGCCTCCTCGGAGATGGCGCGGGCGAAGGCCTTGGGCGCGGCGCCTTCCGGGGCGGGGTCTTTGCTTAGGACGGGCGCCTGCCTGTGCGTGATCCGCCCGGGATGCGACGGACTCGGCGGGAAGATGCTCACCGGCCCGAACCCGGTGGGCTCGGGCGCGTGAA
>CAYTQL010000135.1:0-8149 GCA_964439555.1 uncultured Planctomycetaceae bacterium
GGCCATCACGGCCATGCCCGCGAGCAGGCCGTAGAGGGAATCGTGCCCGCGACCGTAGGCGCGGGAGGTGGGCAGCAGTTCATCCAGCGAGATGTAGACCATGATGCCCCCCACCCCGCCGAACAGGGCGCCCATGACGCCGGGGCCCAGGAAGGGTCGCAGCGCCATGTACCCGATCAGCGCCCCGGCCGGCTCGGCCAGACCGGAGACCACCGAGTAGGCGAACGCCCGCCCGCGCTTGCCGGTGGCGAAGTAGATCGGCACCGAGACGCTGATGCCCTCGGGGATGTTGTGCAGCGCGATGGCCACGGCGATCGCCAGGCCCAAGCCGGGGTCCTCCAGCGCCGCCAGGAAGGTCGCCAGCCCCTCCGGGAAGTTGTGAATCCCGATCGCCAGCGCGGTAAAGAGCCCCATGCGGTGGAGCTTCTCCGGGGCGGCGTGCAGCAGTTGCTGGGGCAAAACGCCCCCGTGGACCGCATCGACCTGCGTTTTGCGGCGGACCTCGTGGGGGTTCTCCGCCGAGGGGATCAACCGGTCGATCAGCAGGATCAGAACGATCCCGCCGAAAAAGGACACCGTTGCCCACCAGGCGCCGGCGTTCTCGCCGCCGGATCGGGCGAGGCTCTCGACCGCCTTGGGAAAAATCTCCACGAAGGAGACGTACAGCATCACCCCGGCCGAGAACCCGGTCGCGACCGAGAGGAAACGGTAGTTCGTCCGCTTGGCGAAGAAGGCGATCGCGCTGCCCACGCCCGTCGAGAGCCCCGCAAACGTCGTCAGTCCGATCGCCAACCAGAAATTCTCCATGGGTGCCCTTTCCCAGGCGCTTCGTGTCCGCGTTCGGGCGAAATCCTAGGCGCGCGTTGCGGCGGGGGCAACCCGTAGACGGAGGCGGTCAGCCCTGGCGGACGTCGAGCGGCTTGGGCGGGGCGCCCTCGGCGCAGCGTTTTTCGACGGCGGCGAGGAGGTTGGAGATCATCGTCTCGGTGCACGCGGCGACGGGAGAATCATCGGCGAAGTCCGCCCCGGCCCGTCCGGTGTCGGTGTTCCGGCGGACGGAGGTGGTCAGGGGCAGCTCGGCGAGGACCTCGAGTCCGAGCCGCTCGGCCGCTCCGGACACGCCGCCGCGCCCGAAGATGTCCTGCTCCGCGCCGCACTCGCCGCAGACGAAGAAGCTCATGTTCTCCACGAAACCCAGCACGGCGATGCCCAACTGCTGGTACATCCGGGCGGCGCGGACGGCGTCGTTGAGGGCGACCGTCTGCGGCGTCGAGACGATCACCGCCCCGGTGACCCCGACCGACTGGGCGAGCGTCAGCGGGACGTCGCCGGTGCCCGGGGGCAGATCGAGGATCAGGTAGTCCAGATCGCCCCAGTCCACGTCGCCGAGGAACTGGCGGACCACGCCGTGGATCATCGGCCCGCGCCAGATCATCGGCGCCTGGGCCTGCACGAAATTCGCGATGCTGATCGCCTTGATGCCTCCCACGTCGAACGGGTCGATCCGCCCGCCCCCGGCCGGTGTGGCCGGGACCCCCTCGAAGTCCAGCATCGTCGCGATGCTCGGCCCGTAGACGTCGGCGTCCAGCAGCCCGACCTTCAGCCCGCGGCGTCCCAGCCCGATCGCCAGGTGCACGGCGATGGTGCTCTTGCCCACCCCGCCCTTGCCCGCGCCGACGGCGACGATGTTCTTGACGCCGGGCAGTTCCAGCGGCGCCGCCGGGTCGCGCTGCGAGGGCGCCTCGGCCGGACGGACGGACGGGTCCGCTTCGGGCGAGCGGGCCTCGGCGAGGTAGACCTCCGCCCGTTCGACCCCCTCGAGGTCGTCCAGCACCCGCCCGGCTGCGGCGCGGAGGGCCTCGCGGGCTTCGGCGTCCTCCGGGCCGGCGAGGGTCACCGCCACCGCGGCGCCCCGGATGCTCACACCCCGGACGGCGTCGGGGTCCAACCCATCCAGCGTCTTCAGCGCGTCGATGATCGTCTCGCGGTCCATCGGCGGTCCTTTCCCTGCGGCGAGTCGCGAAGCCTGACCTATACCGCGCCCCGCCGGGAGGCACAAGAACGCCGCAGGATCGCGCTTGCCCCGCCGGACCTGCGACCTATGCTAGGGAGCGCACGCCGCAGACCGTTCGCCTCCGAAGGAGCCCCGATGCCGGACCGCAACATCCTCGTGATCATCACCGACCAGCAGACCCACCACGCCATGAGCTGCACGGGCAACCCGTGGCTGCACACCCCCGCGATGGACGATCTGAACCGGCGCGGAACCCGCTTCGACCGCGCCTACTGCACCTACCCGCTGTGCTCCCCCGCCCGCGCCAGCCACATGACCGGACGCTACCCCCACGAGGTGGGCGTGTACGGCAACCGCGGTCGGCCGTTCTGGAAGGAGGACATCCCCCGCGAGGCCTTCATGGGCCATCCCTTCGCCCGCGCCGGGTACCGGTGCGTATGGGCGGGGAAGGACATGGCCCCGGCCGACGGGAGCCGCGATTTCGAACTGCTCTGCCCATGGGGAGACGTCCAGACCGCCGATCACGTCTGCGACTTCCTCCGCGGCGCCCACGACCGTCCGTTCCTGGCGGTGACGAACTTCGTGAACCCGCACAACATCTGCGAATGGGCCCGGGCGATGCCCCTGTGGGAAGGCGGAATCGGCGAACCGCCGCCCGAGCGCAACCTCCCGCCGCTCCCGATCAATCACGCGGTGGACCCGTACGAACCGGAAATCATCCGCGTCGCCCAGGACCTGGGCCAACGGATCTACCTTCCCCAGCACTACACGCCGCTTCAGTGGCGGGAGTATCTCTGGGCGTACTACCGCCTCGTGGAACTGGTCGACGCCCAACTCGGGCGGATTCTCGAGGCGTTGGACGCCGCGGACCTCGCCGAGGAGACCCTGGTGGTGTTCATGTCGGACCACGGCGACGGCACGGCCGCCCACGGGTGGAACCAGAAGCAGACGCTCTACGAGGAGGTCATCCGCGTGCCGCTGATCCTCGCGGGCCCGGGCGTCGAGGCGGGCGGAGTACGCAGCGAGCTGGTCTCGACCGGGCTGGACCTGTTCCCCACCTGCTGCGACGCCGCGGGCATCGAAACGCCCGCCGACCTTCGCGGCGGGTCGCTGCTTGAACTGACCGGCGCCTCCCCCGCTGCCGACTGGCGGGACGCGGTCTTCGTCGAAACGGCCATGAACCCGGAGATCGGCGACGACGAGAAAAGCCAGAAGCGAAACATGGGACGCGCCGTGATCACCGAACGATGGAAGTACTCCGCCTGGAAGTGGGGCCGGAACCGTGAGCACCTCGTGGACCTCGCCGGCGACCCCGGCGAGATGGTCAACCTCGCCGCCTCCCGCCGCTACGACCCGCAGCGCGACGAGATGCGCCGACGCCTCGATGACTGGGGCCGGGCGACCGGCGACCCGTTCCAGGTGCCCGGGCACGAGACCCTCTCGCCGGGCGCCTCACGGTGAACGAGCCCCTGACGGGCGCCGGGCGTTTCGCTACACTGACGGCATGATCATCACCATCGACGGTCCGGCGGGGAGCGGGAAGAGCACGGCCGCGAGGAACCTCGCCCGGGCGTTGGACATTCCGTTCCTCGACACCGGCGCGACCTACCGCGCCGCCACGCTCAACGCCCTGGAGCAGGGCGCGGACCTCGACGACGCCGACGCCCTGGCCGAGCTGACCGCGCAGGCACAGATCGATCTGCACCCCGACGACGGGGGAACGCAGGTCTTCCTCGACGGGCGGGACGTCTCCGCGGACGTGCGGCGATCCGAGGTCACCGAGCAGGTCCGGCGCCTCGCCGGCGCCCCGCAGGTCCGGGCGGTGCTGGTGGATCTCCAGCGGCAGATCGGACGCCGCCTCGGACGGTTCGTCACCGAGGGGCGGGACCAGGGCACGGTGGTCTTTCCCGATGCGGAGTTGAAGTTCTTCCTGGACGCCGGACCGGAGCACCGCGCCCGCCGCCGCCTCGAGGAACTCAGGCAGCGCGGCGAATCGCCCGACTACGAGCGGGTCCTCCGGGCGATCCGCCGGCGCGACGAAGGCGACCGGACTCGCGCGGTGGGTCCCCTGCGCGTTCCGCCGGATGCGATCATCGTGGACAACTCCGACTGGACGCCCGAGCAAACGCTCGCGTGCCTGCTGTCCCACGTCCGCGGTGCGGGGTTGGCGACGTGAGCCTGCGAAGCTGCCCGAACTCCGACCTGCTCGACGCCGCCTGGGACGCCGAACTCCAGCGCCCGGGCCTGTGGTACCGCTGCCTGCGGCGGGTGCTCCAGGTGACCTTCAGCGCGCTGTGGGGCGTGCGCATCTACGACCGCCACCACGAGCCGGCGACCGGCTCGGCCGTTTACATCGCCAACCACCAGAGCTTCCTCGACCCGGTCCTCATGAGCATGGCGTTGCAGCGCCCGATGAACTACATGGCCCGGGATTCGCTGTTCCGGATCGGGCTCTTCCGGCGGCTGATCGAGTCGCTCAACGCCTTTCCGGTCCGTCGGGGGCGTGCGGACACCGCCGCGCTGAAGGAGGCGATGCGGCGGCTCCGCTCCGGCGGGCAGGTGGTGGTCTTCGCCGAGGGGACGCGGACGCGCGACGGGGCCATCGGGCCCTTCCTGCCCGGCGTGGCGATGCTCAGCAAACGGGCGGCCGAGTGGACCGTCCCCGTGCTCATCGACGGGGCCTTCGACGTCTGGCCGCGGTGGAAAGCGCTGCCCGGGTCCGGGCGGATCGTGGTCCGCTACGGCGAGCCGATCCACCGCAGCGACGCGGCCCGCCGGGACCCCGCGGAGTTCGTAGCCGACGTCCGCGAGCGGATCGTCGCCATGCAGACGGACCTGCGAAACCGCCTCGGTTGGGACGCACCGCCGAGTTGACCGCACCGGACGAGGCGGCCCGCCTGCCGGCGTCATCCGATTCTCGGGCGCGGCGCTGCGCCTACGACTCGCCCAACGCCTGGAGAGCGGCCTGGAGTGCGCGACGGACGTGACGGTTCTTCTGCGCGCCGATCGCTTTCGTAACCGCCTCGCGAAGTCGCGCAGCCCGGGCGCCGAGACGGCGGATGCGATCCGCGGCCGTCTCCGCGGCCCTCCGGTCCTCGGATTTCAGGGCCTTCGACAGCGTCGCGAACGCCTTCTCCTCCGGCTTGCCCAGGCGGATCAGCGCGTAGGCGGCGTTGATGCGCACCTCGGGCTCCTTGTGCGCCAGCAGCTTCTCGAGTTGCCCGACGAACGCCTCGGTCGCCTCCCCCGCCGTCAGGGCCTCGGCGGCGACGACGTGCAGCCCGCGCGATCGGCGCGAGGTCGAACCCATCGCCGCGAGGATCGCCTTGCGAACGTCCGCGTCCCCCGGGGCGATCTGCGTCGCCGCGCGCAGCGCCGCGGCTCGCTTGCGATACTTCTCCTCCGCCACGGCCGGGAGAATCGCCGGGAGGGCGGACTCGGCCTTGGGCCCGATCTGCCCCAGCGCCACGATCACGGCCGTCTGCCACTCGCGACGCGTGTTGCCCTTGCGGTCCTTCACCTCCGCCTGGACGTACTCGCGGAGGACCGGGACGGCCGACGCCGCCTTCGGGCCGATCGCCCCCAGCGCCCGCGCCGCGGAGGTGCGGGTGGCGTCCGACTTCAGCCCGCCGCTCAACGCCTCGACCGCCGGAGCGGCGGCCGGACCGAGCCCCTGAAGCGCCCCCGCCGCGGCGCTGAACTTCTTCGGATCCTTCAGTGCCGCCGTCAGCGGGCCCACCGCCTCGGACGCCTTCGGCCCGAGCGCCTGGATCGCCGCGGCCGCGGCGCCGAAGGCTGCGTCGTCGCCCAGCGCCTCGGTCAGGGCGCCGAGGGATTTGCTCCCGATCGACGCCAGCGCGATCGCGGCGTCCTGCTTGAGAAAGGAATCGGTCAGGGCCTTCCTGAGGCGGTCGATCGCGGGCGCCGCCTTGGGCCCGGTCGTGCCCAGCGCCATCACCGCGTTGCGGGCGACGAAGCGGTTCTCGTCGTCCACCGCGGCGATCAGCGCCTCGACGGCGGGCGCGGCGTCGGATTCCATCAGCCGCAGGGCGGTGATCGCCTCGTGGCGGACGTAGTCGTCCTCGTGGCCCATGAGCTTATGGATCGCATCGAGGGACTTGCCGCCGATCCCGGCCAGGGCCTCGGGGATGTACTTGTTGCCGTAGAGGTCCTTCTGGACGAGCGCCTCGACCAGCGCCGGCGCCGCGGGGGCGGCCTTCTCGCCCATGCGGGCCAGTGTCATCGCCGCCTGCTCGCGTCTTGCACAGACCGGGTGCCTGAGCAGTTTGGCATAGTCGTCCACGCTCTGCGGGCGCACCGGCGGCAGCGGGTCCTTCTGAAGCACCGTCACGACCGGCTCGACCTTGATCGTCGCCTTCAGCATGCCGCGCTCGACCGTCGCCGGCGTCTCCTGCCCGTTGACCAGCAGCTTCGGCGAGCCGGCGACCTTCACGGCCAACTCAGTCACATCGCCAGTGACGGTAACGGCATCCTTGCTCACGCGGACGAACCCGAACTCGCGGAACGCGAAGCGCTCGCCGGCGCCCGAGAGCGTCTGTCGGGCGCCCGAGGCGTCGCCCCATGCCAGCAGGATGCGGTCGTCGACGCCGTCGCCGGCCACCCGCACGGCCAGGGCGTGGCCCTTGCGGTCGATCTGTTCGAAGGCCCGGGCGGGCGCGTCGCCCTGGAACGGCTGATGCAGGGCGGCGAAGGCCGTTTCGGGCTTCTTGCGGGTGACGATCAGACTCGTCCCGCCGGACTTCATCCCCGGCGGCAGCGAGCCCAGCACGTACGTGCCCTTCTCCGGCAGCATGCTCACCCGCACGCCGACCGGCTGCTCGCCGTTTTCGGCCTTCTGAATGATCGTCGCCTTCCACTGCCCCTCGGCCGGGAGAACCTTCGTGCTGTGGACCTGAGGACGATCCAGCGGGCGGTCCGCCTTGACATCCGCATCGGGCCACTCGTCGCGTTGGAGGTCGCCGTAGGCCAGCACCTGCCAGTCGTAGGTCCGCGCGCGGTCGCTGCGGAGCCAGTAGACGTCGAAGAGGTACTGCCGGGTCAGCACGAGCGATCGCTCCAACTCGACGCCCGCGTAGACGCCGTCGGCCTGCGCGGTCGAGAACTTGGCCGCTCCCTCCAGCAGGTAGCGGAGGCGGTGGTTACGCGCGCCGACGTTGCCGCGGTCGGCCGGTTGGGCCTTCAGCCCGTCCACCACGACGCCGCAGTGCCCGCGGACGTGGTCCCGCCACGCGTCGCCGCCGGCGTAGCCCTTCTTCGTGCCCTTGCCCATGCGGTGATACAGCAGACGGTTGTAGCCCGAGAAGCCCAGGATCGAGAAGCAGTCGTGGACGTAATGGACGTAGTACATCGCGAACTGCTGCGCCACGGCCGGGGCGGGCGACTCCCAGTAGTCCGGGCCTTCCTCGGCACGGAGCATGGCAAGCCCGCGCTCGCGGGAGACCCAGCTCTCCGCCGGCGGTGGGGTGACCTTTCGGGCGTCGACGGGCCCGCACCCGAAGTACAGCGAAGGCAGGTAGACCTGTTCGCCGGGGGCGCGCATCTGCGCCAGGAAGTAATCGAAGCCGTCGTCCGGCCAGCGGTTGTGGCAGATCTCCCACCACAGCGGGTGGTGCATCTTCGGCAGCGGGCCGTTCATGTGCGCGTCGGACCAGATGCGGTCCCGCCAGCGACCCTTGGCGTCGTAGCCCTCGACGAGGTGCGTCCCGCCGGCGTCGCCCATCACGATGCACGGGTACTGCGCCGTGCCGCCCTCGGGACGGTCGATCCGCGGGTAGCTCGTCCACGGCCGCATCTCCAGGTACGTCCGGATCGACGCGTTGTCGTTGTCCTTGGCGACGTATCCGTACCCGTACTGCCCGAGCCCGAGCTGTTCCAACGCCTCGGCGTACATCAGCAGCGTGCCGATGTTGGAGTAGTACTTGCCGAACTCCTCCATGTAGAACCGCCCGTCGCCGACGTAGTGGTCGAACCACCACTTCACGCCGCCGGCGGAGTGGAACATGTCCTTGATGAGCTTCTCGTCCTTCAGTGCCACGGCCATGAGATGCGTGCCGATCGCCCGAGGCCAGTGCATGTTGGGCAGCCAGCTCATGCGGTCGTAACGGAAGTGCGGGT
>CAYTQL010000136.1:0-8148 GCA_964439555.1 uncultured Planctomycetaceae bacterium
CTGCCGCAATCGGGAATCCTCAAAGATTCCTCCACAATCGCTGGGACAGTTACTTCCTCCCTTCGCCCTACTCCCGGCGGGCCTCGCGCGGTATAATGTCAACAGATCGACCGGCGCTGCGGATCGGGCGTGCACGCCATCATCCATCCCTCCGCGGTAGGTACACCAGCCAACCCAGCGTTAGGGGAGATCAATCATGAGACGGATTGCTCCGTTGTCCCTCCTGTTTGCACTTATCCTGTGCAGCGGCGTTTCCGCCGCCGACCCGAAGCCCGCGGACGCCCTGAAGCAGCAACTCGAGCGTCCGTCCTTCAGCGGGTCGCTCTCGAAGGTCCTCGATGCCCTCTCGGAGAAGGCGGACGTGCCCATCGTGGTCGACTGGGTCTCGCTCGCCGACGCGGGGGTCACCAAGAAGGACAAGGTCTCGATCAAGGCCTCCAAGGCCGCCATCGGCGACTTGCTGGAGATGGCGCTCGTCCAGGCGGCGCGGCGAGGGGTTCCTCTCGCGGCCGTGGCGGACCGCCGCGCGGTGATCGTGACCACCCAGGCGAGGGCGATCGCCCGGCGCAACGCGGGGCTCCCGCCCGCACCGACCCGCGCCCGTCGGAGTGCGAAGCGGCGTCCCGCCCGGCGTCGCGCCCGCCCGACGCCGATCCGCAAGTTCGAGTTCAAGGAGATCGCCCTCGAGGACGTCATCCAGTTCATCCGCGACGCCGGCGATCTGAACATCCACGTCAACTGGAAGGCCCTGATGGCCGTCGGCGTGGACAAGAAGACCGCCATCACGCTCAAGGCCCGCGGAATCTCGCTGGGCAAGGCGCTGAACCTGGTGCTCGACCAGGCGGCCGCCAACCGCGACAAGCTCGATTCCCTCTACTGGGTGATTGACGAGGGCGTGGTGATGATCTCGACCGGGACGGACCTGAACACGAAGATGCGCACGCGCGTCTTCGAGGTGGCCGACCTGCTCCACGTGGTCCCGAACTTCTCCGGGCCCCGGATCGACCTCGAGGACGACGAGCGGGATACCTCCGACGACCTCGAGGGAACCGCCATCGGCGGGGGACTTTTCGGCGACGATGACGATGATGACGACGAGGACTGGTCCCTCCCCGAGCTGCGCAAGAAGGTCCGGGAGGACCTGATTGCGGCGGTCAAGCAGACCCTCGGCGACGACTTCTGGCGTCCCAACGGCACCGGGAGCATCAAGATCCACGGGACCAAGATGATCATCACCCAGTCGCTGCTCGGCTGGAAGCTGATGCAGCAGCGCTGAGGCGGGTCCCGGATTCAGAAGAAGGGCGAGCAGTTCGCCGTTTCACGGACGTCCCGCTGCGGTGGACGTTCCGGTTCCGGCGGCTGCTCGCCCTTCGCTTTGCGCCGCGCCGGAGCTCAGTGCGTCGCGATGAGGTAGGCCCAGTTTGCGGCGAAGAGGGCGGCGGCGAGGGCCCAGGCGAGCGTTCGGGCCCGGGGCCGGAGGCGGTGCTTGTGTCATTCCCAATCTCCCTTCAAAAGATGCGGAATCTGGTGCAGCCCCTGTGCGGCGTGCAGCTTACCGCGTCTTTTCTATCCCCTTTCCTCGGGAATCACCAGCAGAATCGAGCCACGAACGGACCGGTGGACCCGCGAGGTCAGTCCTTGAGGCCCAGGTACCCGTCCGGCGCCAACGCCGCGGTCAGCATGACGGTATTGATCTCGGCATGGTCCACCCACGTGGACGCCTCGCGGGAGGGAGGCTTGGACCAGAAGCTCTCGATCTGCTCGGCCAGCGGCAACTGCTCCAGCACGGCCGCGAGCTTCTCCGTTGCGTCGGGCGCCTCCCGGAGCAGCGGGGGCATGCGTTCGGCCGCGCGAAGCCCGATCGCCAGGCCCAGCTCGCGGAACGCCAGGCGGAAGTCGCCCGGGGCGTTGGGGTTGAACGACCCGGCGAAGTGCAGGAGGCTCTGGTGCGCTTCGGAGAGCAGACGCCGAAGCAGGTGCGTCCGGTCGAGCCCGCGGCGGGCGACCAGGCGCGCGACCCGCCCGGCGTCGGTGAGCAGTCCGCCGATGCCCAGCGCATCGCCCGTGAGCCAGTGCGAAAGGCTGCACATCTCTTCGGCGTCGGTGACGGCATTGGAGAGGTCTGGCCCGGCGTCTTCGCCGGGCGAGGGAGTGGAGGTCTGCAAATCCAGCGAGGTGACCAGGGCGTCGAGCGGGTCGTGCTGCCCCATGGACCCGACCAGCACCCGGGAGAGGTCGATGCTCATCTTCCAGACCATCCGGGACCCCCGCCCGGCGTCGGTGCGGACGGTGAAGGCGTCGTGGGCGGTCGCGGCCAGTTCCCGCGCCCAGCGGAGGTAGTGCGCCTCGCCGGTGCAGACTGCCGCGCGGCGCAGGGCGTGCATCCACTTGGTGAGGTAATGGAAGTACTGTCCGTCCCGCTGCCATTCGAGGCGCTCGTTGTACGGGTCGTCGGGGCTTCGCTCGGGCAGTTCCTTCCCGATTCGCAGTCCGGCGCGGGTGGGGTGTTCGGCGCCTTCGCTTTCGGGCAGGCCGGTGAGCCAGCCGCTGCGGGCGTCGTCCGCGCGGTGTTTCCCGAGCGTATGGTGAACCTGTTCGACCAGGGCGACGGCGAGTTCGCGATAGCGTTGTTCGCCCGTGCGCTCATGGAGTCCGAGGAAGTTGCACACCGCGAAGGCGTCGGTCCACAGGTACCGCCGCGGTACTGCGGAGGAACTGAGTCCTGTGCGCTCCGCGAAATCGAGCATCAGTTGCGTGGGAAGATCGGTCTGCATCGGCGGTCCGGTTCATCGTAGCCGGCCGCGATGGCGAGGCCCACGTTGGGCGAGACGGTCTGTAGCCGCGATACCGAAACTGAGTAAGATGGCAGGCTATTGCCATTTCCGGCGAGAGCGCAAAAAAATGGGCGAGACGAAGCTTGCTCAAGGCCTCGTCGTCGCCCTTCGCCTTGGTAGAGATCCCCTCTCAAGGTGAGGCACTTTCATTCGCGAACTCCGGCGGAGGAGGATCCGGATATCACCAGCGGGCGCTCATCTCCACTGATTCTCGCGAAGTGTCTCTGATCTCTACCTGCTCTTGCAGGGTCTCGACGATTCATCGCCCTGGGAGGAGGAGTAGGGCTTTGACAGACGGGCGCTCATCTCCGCCTGTTCGTTCAGAACCGTCATGGTGAGTCCCTGCCGTGAGGCTCGTCGCTGCGGACGCCCAACGAGCTGTCGCTGAGCATGCTTCCTCCGCGTCCGCTGAATACTGGCTCCTCGGTCGTGCGACAAGCTTCCCGGTCCCGCGACTACAGTGTTGCAGACGACGGTCCGGTTTGCTCATGGGATGCGTCCCGTTCCGGTCGGGGGGTCAGTACGTGAGAGAGCATTGCGTCCCACTCTCCGTCGCTGACCGGGCGCGTCAGGTACAGCGCCCCGCCGGACCGCGCGGACAGTTCGTAAGATCCGCCGCCCTCAGTGCCCACTACGGTGAGGGGGCAGTGAGGCCAGCGGTTCCGCAACCAGGAGAGCATCCCGGTCAGCCGCGTGGGGGTCTCATCCGTCGCAAGGATCACCAAAGCCACCCGGGACCTCGGGGCGTTGGACAGCATGTCCTCGGCCCGTCGGTAGGTGACCAGACACCCGCTCTTCAATTGTCCAATCCGCCGACCGACCTGGTCGGCTTCGCTTGCATCCGCACACGCCATCAGAATACAGACGCGGCGGTTTGTCGGCCTCATCGCCGACGCATCCTGTTCCCTCGCTTGCTTCACTCCAGGCTCCTTCGGCGACTGTCTATAGATGCAACGCCTGTGCCAGTAAAGCGAGGAAAGAGCAAGAAAAACTGTAAGTGACTTGTGGATAAATTGTTATAGGCTTAGCGTCCCGAGCGGACCGCCTTGCCTGGTGTCGCAGAATGTGCCGCAATCTGCATCACCTGCGCTGCGATGCGCGTCAGGGCGCCGCGCAATGCGGCGCTTCGGGCAGCGCCGAGCCGGCGTCGTCTGCTTGACCTCCCGCCGGGGGTCCGGGAGAATGCCCCGGCAATGCTTGAGGAACTTAAACAGAAGGTGTTCGGGGCGAACCTCGCCCTCCACGCCGAGGGGCTGGTCTACCGGACCTTCGGAAACGTCAGCGGGATCGACCGGGACTCCGGGCACGTCGTGATCAAGCCTTCCGGCGTGGGGTACGACGAGTTGACTCCCGAGAGCATGGCCGTGGTGTCGCTGGAGGACGGGCGGGCGGTCGAGGGGCTCAAGCCCAGCTCCGAGACCCCGACGCACCTGGAGCTGTACCGCGGTTTCGAGTACGCCGGCGGCGTCGCCCACACCCACAGCCTCCACGCGACCGCCTGGGCCCAGGCTCGCAAAGCCCTTCCCGCCCTGGGCGCCACCCACGCCGATCACTTCCGCGGGCCCGTCCCCTGCACGCGCGTGCTCCGGGCGGAGGAGATCGAGGAGGACTACGAGGCGAACACCGGGCGGATCATCGTCGAGCGGTTCGCCGAGCTGGAGCGGCTGGACGCGGTGGAGATTCCCGCGGTGCTCGTCGCCAACCACGGGCCCTTCGCGTGGGGGAGTTCGGCGGCCGAGGCGGTGGACAACGCCGCCGTGCTGGAGCACTGCGCCAAGCTGGCGTGGATGACGATCGTGATCGACGCCTACGCCGTCGGCGCCGGAACCGACCTGGTCCGCAAGCACTACCTGCGCAAGCACGGGCCCGACGCGTACGACGGGCAATGACGCCCGGAGGCAGGGGGCTTCGCTTCCGACGCCGCGGGTCCGGGCAGGGAGGCTCTACATCCCGAACCGCACCGGCCGGCCGCTCCGGAGCTGCTGCCACTGCTCGACGGTGAACGGTCCGCAGGCGGGGTAGTCCTCGCCGCACAGCGCGAGGACGCTGACCGGCTCGGGCAAGTCGCCTTCGATGCGGAGGGTCAGTTCCAGCGTGTCGGGGTCGAAGCTTGCCTCCAGGTCGCACTGCCCGCCGTTGCGGTCGAAGCCGAAGTACTCCCGCCAGCCGGCGAGGTTCTGCATCGCGGCCGGTGGGGGGGATTCAACGTGCAGCGTCGCCCGGTCGTCGTCGGCGTCGTAGAGGTTGCCGTCACAGGCGTTCGTCTCTGCCCGCCCGAGCTGGACGCGGCGCAGACATCCGGTCAGGACGTTGTTGAGCACGGCGTTTTCCCGGCAGAGCCCCGTGCGCCCCTGGACGATCCGGTCGTGCTGGGCCAGCGACAAAGCGATCGCGAAGTCGCCCGGGAAGTTCGCGAAGAAGTTGTTCGCGACGGTGATCTTCTCGGCGCTGTCGGTCTTGGCGCCCTTTCCGCCGGGGTTGTGTCCGGGGTCGGAGTCCACGTTGGTCTTCACGTCGCGGATGTCCCAGAAGAGGTTCCCGTCCACCACGTTGGGCGCGTGCGTGCACTCGATGAAGCAGGCCCCGAGATACGTTTCGATGTCCGCGAACACGTTTCCGGTGACCCGGCAGTTGACGTTGCCGATGTCCAGCCAGACGCCCGAGGCCTGTTCGATGTGGCGGAAGACGTTCCGGCGGATCAGCACGCCGCGGGCGAGGTGGAACTTGAGCCCGGCGCATTCCCAGATCCGCTCGATCCGCCGCCAGCCGATCCGCTCGACGACGTTCTGCTCGATCAGCGAGCCGTCCACGCAGCTCGTCCCGGCGATTCCGCAGGCCCCGCAATCGGCGATCGTGTTGCGTCGCAGGATGTGCCCGCCGCGGGGGTCGTGGTCCGGGGCGTCCCAGATCTCCTTGCCGATGTCGATCCCGCAGTTCGCCCAGTTGACCGAGCAGTCTTCGATGATCCAGTGATGCCCGCGCGAGCTGCTCAGGCACGCCCGCTGGGGCACCGGGACGGGATCGCCGCTGTGCGCGAAGCGCAGCCCGCTGACGCGGATGTAGCCCAGATGCCGCGTCGCCGGGGCGAAGACCTGCTCCCGTGCGGTGACCTCGAAGCGCTTCCCGTTCGGGTCGGCGTCGTCGGGCAGGCGGAAGTGAATCCGCAGCCCGGGCTCCTCGACCCAGAAGACCCCGCTTCGCCTGCGGAGCTCAAAGTGCCGGAAGACCTGCTCCAACGGCTTTCCGTCGAGGAAGACCATCCCCCGGCGCATTTGCAGCCGGTAGGTCTCCGGGGGGGTCCAGTCCTCCACGAAGGACCGGTAGTGCATCGTCATGTTGTCGGCGCAGAACGGGTTGAAGCCCACGAACCACTCCGGGGGCAGGTCGCCCATCCACACCGTCGCGTCGGGGTCGCGCAGCCTATAGCCCTCCGACGGGTGGAACGGGCCCTCCCAGACCTCCGAGCCGCAGATCACCGGGCAGTCCCCCTCGGCCGCTTCGTAGGCGATCATTGCCTCCGGTCCCTCGCCGCCGCGCCGCGGGCGGACGCACTCGCGGTAGACGCCCTCGTGGACGATGACCTTCTCGCCGGGCTCGACCAGCTCGGCCGCCCGGGAAACCGTCCGGAAGGGGGTCTCGGCCGTCCCGTCGTTGTCGTCCGAGGCGTTCGGGTGGTTCTGCGCAACGTGGTACGCCCGGGGGTAGTTCGTGCAGTCGTCCCAGAAATGGAACTCGCTTCCGTCGGGGAGTTTCATGCTCTGCTCCTGTGGGGCTCGGCTCTCAGCCGCCCGCTGAGCGGTGCGAAGACGGGCTCAGTGCCAGTAGCGTTGGAAGAGCCACAGCCCGGCGCCCAGGGCGCCCAGACCGGCGTAGACGTAGAGGATCGCCGCGAGGCACTGGAGCGGCAGGCGGCGGATGTCCTCGGTTCGGATCGTCTTGTAGACGATCGCCACCGCGGCGCTGAGCGGGAGGATCAGCCAAAGCGCCGTGGTGGAAGAAAAGTCCACCGGCTTGACGAACAGGGCGAACAGGCTCATCCGGGGCCCTCCAGGCGCTCGTGCTCGTCGCGGCGTCTCTCGCCGGTGATCCCGAGCATCGCCAGGAGCATCGCGTCGAAGATGCACATGAGGTTGAGCATCCCGGCCGTGCCGGAATAGGCCCGCGCCACCGTCGCCACCGGGGCGACCAGCACGATATCCGCTTCGGCCAGACGGGCGTCCACGCGGAGCTGCTCGGCGGTGACCTCGCCGGGCGGGGGAGGGCTGAGCCCGCCGAGGTCCTCGGCGATCTGCGTATAGATGCGCTGCTGGCGCTGCCAGCCGATCAGCCCGTGCACGCCGGTGCACATCTGGGCGACGAACCACCACCGCTCGGTGTAGCTGTCCACGGTCATCACGCCGCCCATGCCCACGCCGCTCCAGAAGAGCCCGCCGATGACCAGGAAGATGATCAGTCCCCGCGCCGTCCGCCCGAGATAGACGTGCCCCGCCCCGGGAACCAGGTACGCCAGGAACATCGCCAGCAGCGGAATCGGCCGCGAGGCCGAGCGGGTGGTTTTCTTCGTCTTCGCCATGACTACTCTGCACGGAGTGATCAGGGATCAGCCCTCAGCCCGGATCGGTCGGGTGCTGCGCCCCGGCTCCGCGGACTGTCATTCGGAGCCCAGTCTGCGCGTCCGCCGCTGATCGGCGAGGCGCCGCCCGCCCGGTTTCCCGCGCCTCCGATCCGGTGCTACTCGGAGAACAAGGCAGACACTTTCCCGCGGCCGGGCCGGCGAGTCAAGTACGAAGCGGCCGAACCGCCCCTCCGAACGGCAGGGGTGTTCGGCGGGCGCGCAGGGGCGAGACGTCCGCGTTGCCTGAACGGTGCGCAGCGGGCCGCCGCCGACTTCATCGCCTGCGTCGGCGGCGGAACACTGCGAGGGCCCCCAGGCCCAGCAGGGCAGCGACCGTCGGTTCGGGCGTCACCGTCGCGCCGGCGCTGGTGTCGGTGACGTTCACCTCCAGCGACCGCCCGCCGGCGAGTTCCGGGACCTGGAACTCCAGCGTTCCGCCCAACTCGGCCGTGCCGAGGACATTCAGCACGTCGTGCGTGCCGTCGAGCTCGAGCTCGATCACCAGTCGCCCCGGCTCGCGCTGGATGTAGTTCCCGTCGATGGTCGCCGTGCCGATCGACCCGCCGGGCTCGAGCGTTCCGTTGGAGTCGACCGTCCCGTGGATCGTGCCGTTGTTGACGAGCGTGCCGCGCGCATCGACGAACTGGGCGTAGAGGTCGGAGTTGGCTTTGACCTCCTCCTTGTCGCTCGGACGGATGA
>CAYTQL010000137.1:0-3751 GCA_964439555.1 uncultured Planctomycetaceae bacterium
GACGGACCTGCTGTTCGACATGGGCCTCGGCGACCACGTCGTCGGGGTCACCGCGTTCTGCGCCCCCGGCGAACTCGACGACGAGCCGATGGTCGTCGGCGACGCCGAGAACGTCAGCACCGAGGGCATCCTCGCGGCCGAGGGGGACATCATTCTCACCCAGTCGGACCGGAAGCTCTTCGAGGGCGTCCGCCGGGCGGATGCGGAGATCCGCATCGAGCAGATCCGCATCGAGCAGCTTGCCGACATCGCCGCGGCGATGGAGCGGATCGGGCGGCTGGTGGGCAAGCCGGCGGTGGGCGCCCGCGCCGCCGGCGCGTTCCGCGAAGCGCTCGACGCCCTGGCGAGCGAGACGGCCGGGCTGCCCGAGCGGCGGGCGCTGTTCGTAATGGGCCACGAGCACCCGGTGGTCGCCGGGTCCGGGACCTTTATCGACGAGATGATCCGCCTGGCCGGGGGCGTCAACGCCGGAACGGAATACGCCGGGTGGAAGGGCATCAACCAGGAGGTAGTGATCTCGCTGCGTCCCGAGGTGCTCATCTGCCAGAGTCCGCCGGCTTTGGCCGAGGCGGCGCGGGCGTACTGGCGGTCCATCGACGCGCTGCGCGAGCGAGGGCTTCGGCGCATCTACGTCGTCACCGACCCGCGATGGACGATCCCCTCGGCCCGGATGGCCGCCTACGCCGGCGAGCTGTCGGAGATGGTCCACCCCGAAGCGATCGGCGCGGCGGACGGGGGAACGGAAAATGAGTGAGTCCCCCGCGCGCACGACCGGCGGATTGACGCCGCTGCGCCTTCTGGCGCACGTGGGCATCGGGGCGGCCGCGGTGGTGGTCGTCGCCGGGCTGTGCAGCCTGGTCGGGCACTGGCGATTGACCCCGGAGACCTGGGTCTCGCGGTTGTGGCGGTTGGGGGCGGCGGCGATCGTGGGCGCTTCCCTCGCGGCCGCGGGGATGGCGCTTCAGGCGCTGCTGCGTAACCCCCTCGCCGAGCCCTACATCCTGGGCGTCTCCAGCGGGGCGGGCATCGGCGTGCTGCTGGGCATCGTCTTCGTGGAGCGCACCGCGGCGTCCTACGGGCTGACGCGTCCGCTGCTGGCGTTCGCCGGGGCGCTGGGCGCCTGTGCGGTCGTCTACGGCGTCGCGCAGCGCCGGGGGCGGTTGGACCCCTATTCCCTGCTGCTGTCCGGGGTGATCGTCAACGCCTTCAACGGGGCGGTGATGCTGCTGATCTACCTGATGGCCCGGCCTGCGGATATCCGCGAGTTCGCCCACTGGGGCATGGGGCGCATCAGCGACGTGCCCAAGCCCGAGTTGATGGGCGTCTGCCTGCTGGCGGTGCTCTTCGGGTGGGCGGTGCTGCTGCTGCGGGGCGCGGCGTTCAACGCCCTGTCGCTGGGCGACGATGTCGCCCGCTCGGCCGGGGTGTCGGTGGCGCTGCTGCGGGTGGAGACCTTCGTCTTCGCGAGCCTGATGACCGCCGCGGCGGTCGCCCTGGCCGGTCCGATCGGGTTCGTCGGGCTCATCGTTCCGCACATTGCCCGGCTGCTCGTGGGCCCGGACCATCGCCGGCTGGTCATCGCCAGCGGGTTCGGCGGAGCGGTGTTCCTCATGCTCGCCGACACCGCCTGCCGGACCTGGGTGGGTACGCAGATGGGCGAGATTCCCGTCGGGGTGATCACGGCCTTTCTCGGCGGGCCCTTCTTCATCTGGCTGCTGCGGCGCAAACGCGGCGGAGGGCAACCGTGAGCGAGTCGACCCACGTCCTGGAAGCGTCGAACGTCTCCTTCGCCTACCGCGGCGGGGAGCTGGTGCTGCGCGGGGTGGACCTGGCCGCCGCGGCCGGTCAGTTCACGGCCATGCTGGGACCGAACGGCTCGGGCAAGACCACGCTGCTGCGCTGCCTGCTGGGTCGGTTGCGCCCGCAGGGCGGGCGGATTCTCCTGGACGCTCAGTCGGTGGACCACTACTCGAGCCGCAAGCTGGCGCGGGTGATGGCGTACGTTCCGCAACGGGCGCAGGTGAGCTTCGATTTCCGCGTCTCCGAGATCGTCATGACCGGTCGGTATGCGCATACCGACCTGCTCGGGCTCACGGGCAAGCGGGACGAGCAGGTCGCCCTCGAAGCGATGCGCATGACCGGGACGGAGGGGTTCGGCGCGCGGACGCTGGATGAGCTCTCCGGCGGGGAAGCCCAGTGCGTGATGATCGCCCGGGCGCTGGCGCAGCAGCCGCAGGTGCTCCTGCTCGATGAGCCCACCAGCCACCTCGACCTCCGTAACCAGGTGCGCATCTACCGCATGATGCAGCGGTTAGCGCATGACTGGCCGATGGCGGTGGTCTGCGTCTCGCACGACGTGAACGTTGCGGCGCGTTTCGCCGATCGGCTGGTGCTGCTGCGGGAGGGGAAGGTCGTCGCGGCGGGAACGCCCGGGCAGGTCGTGCGGCGCGAGCTGCTGGAGGAGACCTACCAGGTCCCGCTGGAGTTGATCGACGCGCCGGGCCCGATCCCGCTGGTCCGGGCGCGGTAACCGGAGGCGGCGGAGCGATCCGCGGTCCGCAATCGTTCTTCCTCCCCGTACCATCCGCTCCTTGCCGGGCCTACAATGCGACTGTAGAGTCGTTTCGTCGTCGTAAATTCAGCCCCCCGGAGCCGATGGAACCGAATCGCTGTTTGACAGACCTGGCGTCGATCCCTTCCAGCGCACGCGGGTGCGTGCTGACCATCGGCAACTTCGACGGCGTGCACCTCGGACACCAGCGCATCCTGCACAGTGCGCGGGTCTTCGCCGATGAGCACGCCTGCGAGGTCGTCGCGGTGACCTTCGAGCCGCCGCCACAGCAGGTGCTCCACCCCGACCGGGCGCCGGCGCGCCTGACGCCCCCCGCCGTCAAGGCCGAACTGCTGCTCGCCTGCGGGGCCGACCGGGTCGTCTTCGTCAACGCCGACCGGACCATGCTGGCGATGACCCCCGACGAATTCGTCCAACGCCTGATCTACAAGCCCCTGCACCCGCGGCACGTGGTCGAAGGCCCGAACTTCTACTACGGGCTCGCCCGCAGCGGGTCGGTCCGGACGCTCGCCGCGGAAGGGCAGCGGCTGGGCTTCGAGGTCCACGTCGTCGAGCCGGCCGTGCTCGGACTCCCCGGCGGACCCCGGCGCGTCTCCAGCACCATGATCCGCGAGCTGCTGGGCGAGGGGGACGTCGACCTCGCCGCACGCTGCCTGGGGCGCCACTACGTCCTCTACGGGACGGTGGTCCCGGGGCGCCGGCGCGGACGCATCCTGGAATTTCCTACCGCCAACCTGGACATCGCCGACCAGCTCACGCCCGGCGACGGCGTCTACGCCGGCGTCGCGGCGACCGACGGGGAGGAATCCCTCGCGGCCGTGAGCATCGGCAACAAGCCCACTTTCGGACCCGAGGACGAGCGGACCGTCGAGGCGTTCCTGCTCGAAGCGGAGGGGGACCTCTACTCGCAGGACATGGAGCTGCACCTGCTCAAGCGCCTGCGCCCGCAGCGGGCCTTCGAGAGCCCGGAGGAACTGAAGCGCCAGATCGCCGCGGACGTCGCGCAGATCCGGCAGATTCCCCAGACCCAGTGGCACCAGGTGGTCGCCGCGGGGGACGCCTTCGGCCAGGCGGTCCGGCGTTTGGGCGAGTGCGACTCGCTGCTGATTCTTACGCACGCCCACCCGGACGGCGACGGGCTGGGCTCGGCGCTGGCGTTGGCGCTGGCCGCCCGGCAGG
>CAYTQL010000137.1:3761-8085 GCA_964439555.1 uncultured Planctomycetaceae bacterium
GGTCAGTTCCGTCTTCTCCAGCGGCTTGTCCATGCCCGGCAGGACGGGCGGGGCGCGGAGATCCTCGTCCCCGACGAGCAGCCCATCCCCGAGCGGTACGACTTCCTGTTCCCCTGTCAGAAGCCCCACGGACCGGACCGCTTCGACGAGCTGGTCGCCCAGGCCGACCTGATCGCCGTGCTGGACACCTGCTCCTTCGCCCAGCTCGGGCCCGTAGCCGAGAAGCTCCGCACCCTGCGGGAAAAGATCGTCGTCGTGGACCACCACGCCACGCGCGACCCGGTGGGCGGCGTGCAGTGGACGGACACCTCCGCCGCGGCCGCGGGGGTGATGACCGCCGAGCTGATCGAGGCGCTGGACTGGCCGCTCCCCGACGCCGGGGCACGCGCCCTGGCGGTGGCGGTGCTCTCGGACACCGGCTGGCTGAAGTTCTCCAACGCCGACGCCCGCGCCCTGCGGGTGGTCGCGGCGCTGGTCGAGCACGGCGTGTCGCTGGACGAGGTTTTCGAGGCCCTCTACCAGTGCGACCGCCCCGAGCGGCTGCGCCTGCTCGAGCGGATCCTCGCCTCGCTGGAGCTGCACCACGCCGACCGCCTGGCGGTGATGAGCGTCCGGCGGAAGGACTTCGAGGAGACCGGCGCCCGCCCGGACGAGACGGAGAACCTCATCAACGAGGCGCTGCGGCTCCAGAGCGTGAGAGTGGCGATGCTGCTGGTGGAGAACGCCGAGAACGTGCGCGTCTCGCTGCGGTCCCGCGGGCACGTGAACGTCGCGGACCTGGCGCGGCAGTTCGGCGGCGGCGGACACGACCGCGCCGCGGGGCTCCGCCGCACCGAAGCGCTGGACGAGGTCCGCTCCATGCTCATCGAGGCGTTGGGCGAGGCACTGGCCAAGGCGCCGGCGTCGGAATCCCGCGGGTGTTCGTCGTAGCGCTTGACTTGCCCGGCGAACTCGCTATACTGCTCCGCGTTGCAGGCGCCCGGATGGGCGAAAAGGGAAGGCCGTGAAATTCGGCCGCGGACGCGCCGCTGTAACCGGCGATGGTTCAACGCGAACCGACGACCGCCACACGATGCCACTGTCTCGCTGCGGATGCGGGGCGGGAAGGCGTGGCGGGCGAGCCGGGAGCCAGAAGACCTGCCTGCAATCGACCTGATTCGGCCTTCGCGACTTCGAGGCCCGGCACGATTGCTCGACGCTGCACGCCGACCCCGGAGCTTCCCGCGAAGACCGGGGTTTTCGTTTGGACCGCTCGCATCGTCCGGCGGCCTGCGTTTGGCGGCCCGCGCCCGCGCCCGCGGTTTTCCCGAACTCCCCCTCCAGGTTGCGACGCGCCGGGTTTGCGCCCGACCCGGCCGGTCACCCGCGAACGGGCAGCGAAGACGAAGGAGGTCCCCGCAAGCGAACGTCGCAAGGCCCGTCCGCCGATGCGGGCGGGGCGAGATGCAGGCTCACTGACCGCGGCGAATGTTTCGCCGCACCGATGGGAGGAGTTTTTTCTGATGATGACGCTCAAACACCTGGTTGCATGGACGGCCGCCGCAGCGGTTTTGACGGTCGCGACCCCGGTCGCGATGGGCTACTCGTTCGATGACGTGCTCGTGGAGTCCTGGACGGGCGAGGGTAATAACGAGGCGATCTGCGTGGTGGATTTCGGAGCGAACAGCTACGCCTTCGGGTACCGCTGGAACGGCTCGGCCACCTCGGAGCAGATGCTCAAGGCTTTGGACACCGACGGCGACGGCGGCGGGCTGGACGTGCAGTATCACGAGGACCCGGACTGGGGCTTCGCGATGGACGGATTCAGCTACGCCGGCGCGTCGATCGTGGGCGATCCGGGCTGGGACCCGCGCTTCCTGGGCTTCTGGTGGAGCGGGAACGCCGCATGGACCGACCTGGGCGAGAACGCCCACCCGGCCAAGCCCGGTGACGGCGAGACGTGGGAGTCCGCCGGGCTCGGCGCCTCCGCCCGCGAACTGGGCGACGGGTTCTTCGACGGCTGGTCGCAGGAGTACGTCGCCGAAGGCTACACCCCGCTGAACACGCCCACCACGCCCACACCCGAACCCGGGACCCTGGCCGTACTCGGCCTGGGCGCCCTGGCGGTGGTGCGGCGTCGCAGGAACTGACCCACCCGGGCGGCGCGGGGCGTGCGGTCCGATCGACCGCACGCCCCGCGCGACCGCCCGAGAACACCATGAAACATTCCCGTGCCTTTACGCTGCTGGAAGTCCTCCTGGTCGTCGCGGTGATTTCCGTGCTGACCTCCACCGTCCTCCCGAGCCTCATGGCCAGCCGGGGGATGGCGCGGGAGGCGGTCTGTTTGGCCCACCTGCGCGGGCTCGGACAGGCGATGAGCATGTACCACGCGGAGAACCGGGACTTCTTCTGGCCGTACCGGCTCAGCAACCACCCCACGCCGGGCACGGTCTGCTACTGGTGGGGCGCCGACGCCGACCCGGTGGACTTCTCGGCGAGCCCCTTCATGGACTACTGCGGGAACCTGGACCTGCTGGGCTGCCCCGAGCTGCCCTGGGGACGCTACATCCCGCAGGGAACGCACGTCGCCGAGCCGACGACCACCTACGGGTACAACGCCTTCTTCCTCGACCCCAAGCTCAACGGGGAGGAAGCGAAGAACATCAACCGCATCTCCAGCCCGGCCGGGCTATTCGTGTTCAACGACGCGGCCATGTACTGGAAAGTCGGCGACAAGGCCCTCTTCCAGAACAGCACCTACCTCGAACCGGTCACGGGCAACTGGGTCCAGTTGCCGACCACGCATTTCCGCCACGCCGGGCGCACCAACGCGCTCTGCGCCGACGGGCACGCCTCCTCCTTCGGGCCGGAAGGCTGGGACCTCGACCACCGGCGGAACCTCGGGTTCGTCGGGACGGAGAATCACCCCCACTATGCCCGCTGAAGGCTCCAGGCTTCGACAGGCCGCCCGCGCGGTACTGATCGCCGCGGCGCTGCTCGCCGGCTGCTCGGACGAGTACGCCCACGAGCGCATCGAACGCGGCTCGCCGCGCTTCGAGCGGGCCCGGGCGATGATCGCGGCGCTGCGGGAGGACTCCGGCGCCGATGACGACGCCACGCTCCAAACGCAGATCGCCGGCGATCTGGCCGAGGAGCAGCGCACGAGGGTCTCCGCGGCGCTGAAGCGCCTCGCCGAGGCGGCCGAGGCGAAGCTCATCCGCATGGACCGGTTCGGCAAGGGCGTGTTCCGCGCGACAATCCGCCTCAAAGAGGACGGGCGCGAGTATACGCTCGCGATGCTGCTGGTCGCCGAGGCCGACGCACTCCGCTGGGCGGGGCGGAACTGAGCGGACGGCGTTCAGTCGGTCAGTTCGAGCTTGTCGCGTTCCTCGTTGATGCGGCTGATCTCCGCGTCGGAGAGTTGGATGTCCCCGGCCGCGGCGTTCTCGATCGCCTGCTTCGGGTTCCGCGCCCCGACCAGCGCGGCGGTGACGCCCTCCTGCCGGATCGTCCAGGCGATCACGATCTGGGCGAAGGTCGCGTCGTGGGCCTCGGTGACGGGGCGGAGACGCTCCAAAAAGTCGTTGGCCCGCCGGATGTTCTCGCCCTTGAACCAGCTCTGGCTGCGCCGGTGGTCGCCCTCGGGGAACTCGTGGTCCGGGTCGTACTTGCCCGTCAGCAGCCCGCGCTGGAGGGGCGAGTAGACGACGATGCCGATGTCCCGGGCGAGGCAGAAGTCCCGCACGCCGCGGACGTCGTCGGTGTCGGGGTTGTCCGGGCGGGGCGCTTCGATGTCCCGCAGCACCATGCTGTAGGGCGGCTGGTGGGAGGCAAGCGGGAGGCAGCCGGCAGCGGTTTCCAGATCGTCGACGTTGTAGTTACTCACCCCGGCGGCCCGGATTTTCCCCTGCTCGATCAGCTTGCCCAGCGCCTCCATCGTGTCCTCGACGGGGGTGGAGACGTCGCGCCAGTGGCACTGGAGGAGGTCCAGGTAGTCGGTGTCGAGGCGCTTGAGGGACTGCTCGCACTCGTAGATGATGCTCTCCGGCCGGGCGTTGCGGTAAATATCCACCGGGGTCCCGTCCGGGCCCGGGGTGGTCATGAAGAGTGTGCCCTCGTCGGAATCCCACCGCATGCCGAACTTGGTGAGCAGTTGGATTTCCTCGCGGTTCATCTCCGCGGTCGCGCGGGCGACGAGCTGTTCGCTCTTGCCGAAACCGTAGATCGGCGCGGTGTCGATGGTGGTGACGCCGTGGTCCACCGCCGCCCGGATCGCGTCGATGGAGTCCTGCTCTTCGGTCCCGCCCCACATCCATCCGCCGATGGCCCAGGCGCCGAACGTCAC
>CAYTQL010000138.1:0-2353 GCA_964439555.1 uncultured Planctomycetaceae bacterium
ATCGGCCCGGAGCGCCTAATACCGTCCATGAACGCACGCATGCGCAAACGGATCGTCTTCGGCGCGGTGATGATCGCCGTGCTTGTGGGCCTGTTGCTGCTCGACGCCGCGGCCGAGCGGTGGATGCGCCGACCGGGCGTCGGCTTTGACGGAACCGGTCCGCGGGGGGTGATCGTGGCGTCGCTGGCGCTGCTGCTGGTGCTCGGGGGCGTCGCGGAAATGCGGCGTCTGCTGGGCGCGGCGCTGCGTCCCCTGGCGTTCACGGCGTACGCGGGCACGGCGGCGCTGGCGGTGCTCCCGTTTGCATGGCAGTTCATCTACCCCGGCCCGCCGTCCGGGCTGGCGGTCCTCCTGGCCGCAACGCTGCTGACGGCGATGGCGTTCTTCGAGCAGATGCTCCACCGCCGGACCGAGGGGGCGATCGGGCGGCTCGGCGGAACGCTCCTGACACTGCTCTACCTCGGGCTCGGCGCGGCGCTGATCCTGCACATGCGCCTGAGCTACGGGCTGGCGGTGATGGTCCTGTTCCTCCTGGCTGTCAAGGGGACGGATATCGGGGCGTACTTCGCCGGCTCGCGGTTCGGAAAGCACAAGATCATCCCGTGGCTCTCGCCGGGCAAGAGTTGGGAGGGACTCGCCGGTGGGCTCGCGACGGCGGCGGCCATGGCGGCCCTCGGCGCCGCGGCGATGGGCATCGGGGCGCTGATGTGGTGGGAGGCGCTGATCTTCGGGCTCATTTGCGGACTGTTCGGGCAGTTCGCCGACCTCTGCGAGAGCCTGCTGAAGCGTTCGGCGGACATCAAGGACTCGGCCGGGCTGGTCCCGGAGTTCGGCGGCGTTCTGGACATTGTCGACTCCCCCCTGCTGGCGACGCCCTTCGCGCACCTGGCGCTGGCGCTGCTGGCGACGTAACCCAAGGGGCGCAGGGACGGGACGCACGCCGTGTCGCTACTTCGCCGGTTCCGCTGTAGAATACCGGCATGAGCGCAGCCCAACGTGTCCGTATCGAACCGATTTCGGCGCCCGACGCCGGCGACCTCGCTCCCCTGCTCCGCACCGCCGAGGCGGAGGGGCGCCGGATGGTCGACCGCCTCGTCCGGGAGCACGCCTCCGGGGAGACCACCTTCGAGGCGCCCGGGGAGGCGCTGTTCGCCGCCCGCGTCGGACAGACGCCCGTCGGCGTTTGTGGGCTGACGGTGGACCCCTACACCCGCGAGCCCAGGACCGGGCGCGTCCGGCGGCTCTACGTCGCCCCGCCCTACCGGCGACGCGGGCTCGGCTCGGCGCTGGTCCGCCGGGTGATCGCCCGCGCGACCGGGCATTTTCTGCGGCTCCGGGCCTACGACCCGGACGCCGACGTGGCCGCGTTCTTCGAGTCCGTGGGGTTCGAGCCGGTCCGCGGCGAGCAGCGCTGCTCCCACATGCTTCTTCTGCCGAGCGAAGCGCCGCAAGACGGCGGGCTGCTCATCGTCCGCGAAGCCCGCATCGCCGACCTGGCCGCCCTCACCGAGATGCGCTACGGCGAAACCCTCCACCGCGACCGCATCCGCGATGCCGACGGCGAGACGCTGCGCTATCTCCTGGCCGAGGTGGACCGGAAGCTCGCCGGCTTCGCCTGCCTGGTGACCGATCAGCCGAAGAACTGGCCGGCGATCGAGCACCTCCCGCAGGTGATCGACCTGTTCATTCGCCCGGACGATCGTGGCCGCGGGATCGGCGGCGCCCTGCTGGACGTGCTGGAGCGGATGGCCTGGCGGGCGGGGTTCATCGACATGAACCTCGCCGCGGAGCCCGAGAGCGAAGCGGCCGACCTCTACGCCCGCATGGGCTACGAGCCCATCGACCCGGATCCGAAGCACGAAACCTGGAGCTTCACCGACTCCCGAGGGGTGGTCCACGCCGCGGAGGGGATGGTCCTGCACCTGCGCAAGACCCTCCGGGACCCGAACCACTGAGAAACCACGCCGCCGGCTACCCCTCCAGCCCGGCCGCCTCCCGCAACTGCTCGACGTACTCACGGTCGTTGGCGCAGAGCGGCACCTTGTGCTGTCCGCCGAGCTTGCCGCGCTGTTTCATCCAGGCGTAGAAGGCGCCCTCGGGCACCGGGGTGACCTCGACGCGGGTCATGCCCAGCTCGCCGCGGCGTTTGACGGTGTAGTCGTTGTTCTCCGACTGGAGCTGCCGGTCGATCGCCTCGGCGAACTCCGCCATGGGGGCGTCCGGCTGCCGGTCGAATTCGACGACGTACTCGTGCGCCCCGGGCTCGCCCGGGCGGGCGGGGTACCGCGGGGCGGCGGTGAAATGCGCCACCGCGGCGCCGGTGGCCGCGGCGGCGGCAGACACCGCCGAGGAG
>CAYTQL010000138.1:2363-8060 GCA_964439555.1 uncultured Planctomycetaceae bacterium
GTTCTCCCCGAAGGCGTTGATGAAGTGCCGATTCCGCCCGGCGAAGACGATCCGCGGGGGCGTCACCGACAGGAAGCGCACCACGTCGCCGATGTCGTACGCCCAGAGCCCGGCATTGGTCGAAAGCACGAGCGAATACGGCACGTCGGGCTCGACCTTGTCGATCGTCAGCCGCGGCGCATCGGGCGAGCCCCACTCGCTCAGCGGGACGAACTCGTAGAACAGTCCATTGTCGGTGAGCATCTCCATGCCCGGCGAGGACGCCTCGGCCTGGATGGCGATGAACCCCTCGCTGGCGGGGTAGACCTCCAGGTAGTCCACCGCGTGATCCGGGGCGAAGTAGCGCTCGAACCCGGGCTTGTAAGGCGTGAAGTTCACCCCGCCGTGCACGAAGAGCGACAGCTCCGGCCAGATGCGGCTGATCGCGCCTTCCGGGCTCAGACCGCGGAGGCGGCACATCCGATCGAAAAGGACGCGCACCCAGCTCGGCATCCCGGTGACGAAGCGGACGTCGCGGTCCACCTCGCGTTGAGCGACGGCCTGGACCTTTTTCTCCCAGTCGTCGATCAGCGCCAGGTGCTCGCCCGGCTCGTAGCGGCGGGTCAGCGGCCAGTGGATCGATTGGGTGGCGATCCCGGAGAGGTCGCCGATCAGGGCGCCGCTCTCGATCTCGGTCAGCTCGGTGGAGCCGCCGAGGAAGAGCATCTGCCCGCTGGCGACGTGGTTGACCTTCCCCGCCCCGCGTCGGGAGTAGTAGGCGAAGATGCCCAGGGCCGCCCGGGCGTTGGAGCGCATCATCTCCTTCGTCACGGGGATGCGCTTGTCCCCGGCCGTGGTGCCGGAGGTCTGGGCGAAGTACTTCACCCGGCCCGGCCAGGTGACGTCCTCCTCGCCGGCAACGATGCGATCCCACGTCTCGAGCTGGTCAACGTAGCTGCGAATCGGCGTCGCACGGGCGAAGTCCTCGGGAGTGCGGATGCGCGCGAAATCGTGCGCCCGCCCGAACTCGGTGTCCCTGGCGCGGTCGATGAGCTCGCGGAAGGTGCGAAGCTGCGCCGCGTGCGCGTCGGCGGCCGCGGCGCGAAGAGAGCGGTCCACCCGGCGGCAGACGAGCGACAACCCGCGTCCGAGAAGGCTCACTGCGAGGCCCCGCTACTCCCGGCCGGCTGGGTGGGGACGATGCGCCGGCGCCACCACTGCCCGATCGCCTCGCCGAAGATCTGCGGGCGTTCAATCATCGCCGCGTGTCCGCACCGCTCGATCCACACCGTCTCGGCGTCGGGCAGATTGGCGGCAAACTCCTCGGCCACGCTCGGCGGGGTGATCGTGTCGTCCCGCCCCCACAGCAGCAGCACGGGGCAGGCGACCGCCGGAAGCCGCTCGGTGACGTTGTCCCGCTTGGCGGACTTGGCGATCTTGATCAGGTCGCGCGTGTTGCGGCGATTGGAGATGAGCTCCACCACGCTGTCGACCAGTTCATCGGTGGCGTGCCGGGGTTCGTAGAAAATCTGCTCGATCTTCCGGCGGACCCAGTCGCGCGAGGGGCTGGGGGTGATGGTCCCGAAGGTGCGCTCGAAGAGCCCGCTCGAGCCGGTGAGCACCAGCCCGCTGACACGGTCGGGGAGCCGAAGGGCCAGGTCCAGCGCCACGTGCCCGCCGAGGCTGTTGCCGCAGAGGACCGTCTGCTCCAGCCCAACCGAGGTGATGTACCCCTCGACGTAGTCGGTGATCGCCGGGACGCTGTTGAGCCGGACGCCGTTCTCGCGGAAGAAGGGCAGCAGCAGCGCCACGGCGCGGCAGGCGGCGGGCAGGTGCGCGAAGACGCCCTCCCAATTCCGGGGCTTGCCCATCATGCCGTGCAGGAACAGCAGCGGCATGCCCTCGCCATGTTCCAGCGTCTCGTACGCGCTCATATCCTAGAATCGTGGAGGTCTTGTCGCCTCCCGGAACATACCAGATGCCCCGGCGCAGGTGAAGCCTCCAAACTCCAAAACGAGCCCCGTCGCTTCCTCCGCTTGCACGCCGCCGCCGCGGGGCGTACGCTTCGCCGCATGCTTTGGGCTCATGTGCAGATGCTGGCCTGGGTTTTCGGACTCGGGTTCGTCGCGGCCGCTCCGATCGGGCCGGTGAACACGGTGGCGATCCACCGCGGGATCATGGGGCGATGGAAGCACACCGTCGCCTGCGGGCTCGGCTCGGCACTGGTCGACAGCAGCTACCTGATGCTGGTGCTCCTCGGCGGGCGCAGGCTCCAGGGGCGCCTGCGCGACCCCGGGCTCCAGAACATGCTGGCGATCGCGGGGTTTCTGGTGCTGGTTCCCCTGGCCGGGCGGTTCCTCTACCGGGCGTACCGGTACAACCGCGAGACGCATGTCCGCCTGCGCCGGAAGATGCGCCACCGCACGCCGCAGCGCCTCTGGAGCGACCTCGGCGCCGGCGTCGCCCTGACGGTCTTCAACCCGATGACGCCGGTGTTCTGGGTGGGCGCCGGCGCCCACTGGGTCAGCCGGGCTCAGACCGTCCTCCCGAACGAATCCCTCTGGTGGGGCGGGCTGAGCGTCTTCGGCGGGCAGATGCTGTGGTTCTCGATCCTCGCGGTGCTCGTCCGCTTCGTCCCCAACAGGCTCGGGCACGGGTTCTTCCGCGTCGTCCACGGATTCGTCGGCGCCCTGCTGGCGCTTTTCGCCCTCGCCTGCCTCTGGACCCTCGTGGACCATTACCTGCTGACCTGAACCCGGCGCGCTACCTCTCCGGTCGTTCCACGTTCAGGCCGCGGAATGCGGCGCGAGCGAGCTTCTCCAACTCCGCGAGATCCAGGGTGACCGACTCGGGATCGCCGCCCTCGGCGGACCGCTCGAGACGGGCGGCCTGGTCGGTCATCGCGTGGTACCCGTAGCCCCCGCCGGCGCCCTTGAGCTGATGCGCCGCGCGGCGAAGGTCCTCCCACGCCCCGGCCGCGTGCATCGTCCGCATGCGGCAGATCAGGGGCGGAAGCTCCTCCACGAACTGCTGGACGATTTCGCCGAGGTCCGGGTCGTCGGCGAACTCGGAGACCAGCACGTCCAGCGTCTCCTGCTCGTCCGCGGGCGGAGCGGCGTCGTTCCCCGGGTGCTCCTCCGGGCGATGCGGTTCGTTTTCCTTTGCGCCGGCGGCGTGTTCGGCCACCGCGTCGATCAGTCCCGCCCGGTGGATCGGCTTGGTCAGGTGCGCGTCGCATCCCGCCTCGGCGGAGCGGCGGCGGTCGGCGTCGCGGGCGTTGGCGGTCAGGGCGAGGATCGCCCCGGCGTAGCCCCGCGCCCGGAGCCGGCGGGTGGCTTCCATCCCGTCCAGCTCGGGCATGTGCTCGTCCATCAGGATCACGTCGTGGGACCCGTCCGCCCGGTCGAGCGCCTCGCGTCCGTCCACGGCCAGGTCCACCTCGGCGCCGGCTTTGCGGAGGAAGGCGGCGATGAGCCGCTGGTTGTCCGGCCCGTCCTCGGCCAGGAGGACGCGAACGCCCTCCAGCCGCCCGCGTCCTGGGGGCGCATCGCCGGCGGTCCCCTGCACGCGGCGGAACTCGGAGGGGTCGCTCAGCATCCGCGCGCCGTCGACCGGGTCGGTGCGGATTACCAGCGTGAAGGTGCTCCCGACGCCTTCGGCGCTGTCGACCTCCACCTGCCCGCCGAGCATCTCGGCGATCCGCCCGGTGATCGTCAGTCCCAGTCCCGTCCCCCCGTAGACCCGGCTGCTGGAGGCGTCGGCCTGGGAGAAGGGCTCGAAGAGTTGCCCCAGCGTCTCATCGGACATCCCGATGCCGGTGTCC
Organism: uncultured Planctomycetaceae bacterium; assembly: GCA_964439555.1. Classification (GTDB taxonomy): domain Bacteria; phylum Planctomycetota; class Phycisphaerae; order SM23-33; family SM23-33; genus CAYTQL01. The sequence goes on from CAYTQL010000138.1 coordinate 6,166, forward strand.
CGCACCTCGAACTGCATCCGCCCGCCCGATTCGCCGGGGCGCCCGGTCCAGCCGACCGCGACCTCCACGGCCCCCTCGTCCGTGAATTTCACCGCGTTGCCCACGAGATTCACCAGCGCCTGGCGGAGGCGCGTCGGGTCGGTCCGGACCGTCTCGGGAATCGGGGTGCGGCAGCGGACCCGCAGCTCCACTCCCTTCTGCCGCGCACGCGGCTCCATCAGGTCCACGACGTCGGAGACGATCGTCGCCGGCGAGCACGCCTCCAACTCGATGCTCAGCTTGCCGGCCTCGATCTTGGCGAGGTCCAGGATATCGTTGATCAGCCCCAGCAGGTGCTCGCCGTTACGGCGAATGACCGCCAGGCAGTTGTCCGCCTCGCTGGGTGAGGCGTCGGGGTCGGCCGCCAGCTCGGCGTAGCCCAGGATCGCCGTCAGCGGCGTGCGGATCTCGTGGCTCATGTTCGCCAGGAAGGCGCTCTTGGCGGCGTTGGCGATCTCGGCCTTGGCGGCCATGTCGTTCGCCCGCGCCGTCTCCGCCTCCAGGTGCTTGTTGAGCAGCTCGGCCTGTTCCTTGGCCTCGGCCAGGGCGTTCTGGTATCGCTTCAGTTCGGTGATATCGAGAATCGCGCCGACCAGCCCTGTGATCCGCCCCTCTTCGTCCCGGAAGGGCGATTTGTGGAAGACCACGTTTCGACGCTCGCCGTCCGCAGCGGCGACCTGCGATTCGTAAACCTGCACCTGCCCGTTGTGCATCAGTTCCAAATCGGCCTCGTGGTAGGTCCGCGCCAGGTCCCCGGGGGAGATCTCCGCGGCGGTGCGCCCGATGATCCGCTCCTTGGGCAAGCCGACAAACGTCGCGAAAGCCCGGTTGCATCCGGTGTAGATTCCCTCGGCGTCCTTGTAGAACAGCGGGGCGGCGATCGCGTCGATGATCGTCTCGAGGAACCGCTCGTTCTCGCGCAGGGCGCGCTCGGCGGCCTGTTCTCGCAGGTAATGGGCGAGGATCTTCGCGGCCGCGTCGATGAGGTCCCACTCCTCGGGAAGGAAGCGGCGGTCTTCCGTGTAGGCGATCTCCAGCGTCCCGTAGACCTCCTCCTCCCAGCGGAGTTCCGCCTCCATGCGGTTCGGGAGCCCATCGCGCCATGCCTCCGCGGCAAAACGCTGTTCGCCGATGGTGATCGCCGGGGCGGTGATCTCGGGAAACTGCATCCCGGCGACGATGTGCTCGATCACGCGCCCGCAGAGCGCATCGGGGGGGTAGCCCTGCTGAAGGTCGTTCCGGATGCCCTGGAGGCAGGTGAGTTCCTTGATGCGTTCCCGGAGGGATTCCTTCACGCGAACCTGTTCGGTGATGTCCACGAAGGTCTCGAGGAGCACCGGCTCGCCGTTGAACTCGGTCTCGACGACGGTTTTGAGGATCGGAATCTCGCGCCCGTCGCGGCGTCGCAGGATCCGCTCGCAATTCTCCACGGTCTCGCCGTGGTCGATCACCGGGCAGCCGTCCTGGTCCTCCGGGCAGAGGTACTCCTCGCACCGGGTTCCGCAGATCGTCTCGGCGTCCGCCCCGACCATGTCGGCGACGCGATTGTTCACCCACCGGACGCGGCGGTCCCGGCCGATCACCACTACGCCGAACGGGCTGTTCCGCAGGATCGTCTTGAGGTTCGACTGCATCCGCGCGACATGCTCGCGCTTGCGCTTCCGCTCGGTGACGTCCTCGACGATCCAGACCACCCCGGCGTCGATGTCCTCCGGATCGAGAGCCTTTCCGCTGAACTGGCACCAGACGGTGTGCCCGTCGTGATGCCGCAACGGGTACTCGATCCGTACCAGGTCCTCCCCCGCCAGGCGACGCGTATGTTTCCGGGTAAACCGGCGGTAGCTTTCGAGCGAGAG
>CAYTQL010000139.1:0-8048 GCA_964439555.1 uncultured Planctomycetaceae bacterium
CGGTGTACGATCGTCTCGGCGTCGGCCTGGAGCCCGAGGCGATCCGCGGCGAGTCCTTCTATAACGACGACCTGCCCCGGATCGTCGAGGAGCTCGATGCGAAGGGGATGCTCAGCGAATCCCAGGGCGCCCAATGCGTGTTCCTCGACGAGTTCACCGGCAAGGACGACGAGCCGCTGCCGGTCATCGTCCGCAAGTCCGACGGCGGGTACCTCTACGCCACCACCGACCTGGCCGCGCTGCGGTTCCGCACCGGCAAGGGCAGGGCGGACGGCGCCGTGGACTGGTCGGCCGAGCGGATTCTGTACGTCACCGACTCGCGCCAGAGCCTGCATTTCTCGCAGGTCTTCGCCGTTGCGCGCAAGGCGGGGTTTGTCCCGGAGGACGTGTCGCTGGAGCATGTGGGCTTCGGGATGATGCTGGGCGAGGACGGGCGTCCCTTCGCGACCCGCACCGGCGGCACCGTCAAGCTGACCGACCTGCTCGAGCAGGCGGTGGACCGGGCGGCCGCCCTCGTGGCCGAGAGAAACCCCGACCTGCCCGCTGACGCCCGGGCCGAGGTCGCCGAGGTCGTGGGGATCGGGGCGGTCAAGTACGCCGATCTCTCGCAGAACCGCACGAGCGACTATGTCTTCTCGTTCGACAAGATGCTCTCGCTCGACGGGAACACCGCCCCGTACATGCAGTACGCCTACGCGAGAATCCGGAGCATCCTCCGTAAGCTCCGCGCCGAGGGCGGGGGCGAGTCCGCCGAACCCGCGGCGATCCGCCTCGAGGCGCCGCAGGAGCGGGGCCTTGCCGTTCAGCTCCTCCAACTGCCCGAGACGCTCGCGACCGTTGCCGACGAGTGCGTCCCGCACGTGCTCTGCGGGTACCTCTACGACCTGGCCGGGGCGTTCATGGGCTTCTACGAGAACTGCCCCGTCCTCCAGGCCGAGCCCGACGTGCGCCGGAGCCGTCTCGCCCTCTGCCGCCTCACCGCCCGGACCGTCCGCACCTGCCTCGAACTCCTGGGCATCCGCGTGCTGGAGAAGATGTAGCGATGCCGCGCTTCGCGGACCGGGCGGCGAGAGCTGGTGCGAGCCGGGGGCCGCTTCAGACGCTGAAGTCCACCGCGTCTTCGGTGTGTTCCTGCCAGGCTCGGATGTGCTCGGCGAGGGTGCGGGCCTTCTCGCCCATGCCGTCTTCGCCGCAGCGATTGCGGCATTCGTGGGGGTCGGCGTTCATGTCGTAGAGCTCGTGCCAGCCGGCGGGGGAGGCGTTGAGCTTCCAGCCGTCGCGGGTGACAACGGTGCGGAGCGGGTCGGTGATCGCCGCGACCGCCGCATCGCGACCGTATTCGCGCTCGATGCGCTCCGGGAGGACCACCTCGCCGATTACGTCGGCGGCGATCCCGCAGTTGGGTCCGTTCCACTCGATGCAGACGGCCTCGTCCCCGTCGCGCCTGCCTTCCAGCTCCGGCAGCAGCGATTTGCCCTCCAGCGTCGCCTCGGTTTGCGCGTCCATCGCCTCCAACAGCGTCGGGACCAGGTCGAGCTGGCTGACCGGCCCGCTCACCCGCCGGGCGGTCCGCTGGGCGGGCAGGCTCATCAGCAGCGGCACGCGGACGGCGTCTTCGAACATCACGCACTTGGCCAGGAGCTGATGGGCGCCCATCATGTCGCCGTGGTCGGAGGTGTAGACCACGATCGTGTTCTCGTCGAGCCCCAGCTGCTCCAGCGTGCCCAGGATGTGTCCCACGGCCTCGTCGACCTGTGAACACATGCCCCAGTATCGTCGGCGGATCGTCCGCCAGCCGTCGGGCCCGGTCAGGTCCACGCCCTCGAACCCCGCCCGCCGGTAGTGGTCGTGGAACATCCGCAGCTTCGGGTGCTGATCGCTGGTCGGCGGGCACTCGAAGCTCCCGGGGAGCCCGACGTCCTCCGGCGAGTACTGCTCGTTCCGGGGCCCGTAGAAGGGCATGTGCGGTTCGAGGAAGTTGACGTAGAGGCAGAACGGCCCGGCCGCGTGGTCCCGCAGGAACTGCTCGGCCTCGCCGGCGAGGAACCGGGGTTTGGAGAGGCGTTCGGGCAGCTCGGCCGCTTCCCGCCGCGCGAAAGCGCGCCCGTCGGCGGGGCGGTATCCCTGTTCGAGGAGCCACCGCGAGTAGTCGCTGAGCTTGTCGCGATCGCGTCCGGGTCGGTACCAGCGGTGGTACCCGTCCTCGGTGCTGCGCCAGTGCGCGAAGCCGTGCTGGGCGAACAGCTCGTCGCCGAGGTGCCACTTGCCGTAGTAGCCGCAGGCGTAGTCCTCGGGGAGCATCTCGGCGAGGGTGGGAATGTCCAGGTCCAGCGGGACGTTGTTCTCGAGGCACCCGTTGGTGTGCGGCGTCAGTCCGGTCATGATGCTCGCGCGGCTCGGCGTGCAGACCGGCTGGGTCACGTAGGCCCGTTCGAACAGCGTGGACCGTGTCGCCAGGGCGTCGAGGTTCGGCGTCTCGATCCGCCGGTTGCCGTAAGCGCCCAGCGTGTCGAATCGCTGCTCGTCGGTGAACAGGAACAGGAGATTGGGTCGGGGCATGGGGGGCTCCGGAGAGTCTGAAAACCGGGGTCCGCCACTACGCGCCGTCGGCGCGTTGCCACTCGGGCGGGTCCTGGAGCTTGTAGAGCATTTCGCCGGCCTTGGGGACATAGAGGCTTTCCGGGTCCTGCTCCCAGGCGTTCGGGTCGATGGTCGCCGGGTCGCGGTAGCCGAGGTTGATCGCCCGGCAGGTCTCCTCGGGGATGCCGGTGGCGAGGGTGACGGCGATCCGCGGGGTCTCGACGCCGTCGGCGTAGGTCCCCACGCCGCGGACGTGCGTGCTGTGGGCCAGGACGCCCCAGGGGTAGTCCTTGAACGTCTCCCACTGCCCGAGGAAGTAGTCCCGCACGTGGTAGCCGATTTCCCTAATGAGCTTGCCGTGGGTGACGGAGATCTCCTCGACGTGCGGCGCGTAGATGATCAGCTCCCCGCCGTCGGCGACGACCGGCTCCATCTTGTACATGCACTTGGCGGCGACCCAGATTTCGTCGTACATCTCCGGGGCCTGCGAGAGGATGCTCCGGTAGGGCTTCGGCTCGTAGCGGACGTGCAGCTCGCCGGAAAGGTCCGCCGCGGCCGACCAGGCGTCCTCGACGCTTCCGAAGTACAGCCCGGCGAGGTCCGTGCCCTTGCCGACCATGCAAAGGGCGTGGTTTTCGACCTCGACCATTCCCGCGGCCGCATGGAGCAGGGCGCGGACCGGCGTGTATTTCGTGCCGATGATGTTCGGGCAGGTGATCACCGCGCCGAGCCAGTGGAAGAAGTTCAGCAGCGCCTCGCCGCAGATGCCGGGGAAGAAGTACTTCGCCCCGCCGGAGAAGCCTACCACCTCGTGCGGGAAGACGGGTCCGACGATCAGCACGGAGTCGTAGTCAAAGAGCATCCGGTTGATCGTCACGTCGACGTCCATGCGGAACAGTCCGCCGGTCAGTTCGTCGATCCGGTCGGCCGAGAGGATGCCGATCGTCGCGAGGGCGTCGGGGTTGTTCCACTGGTGGTTGAAGAACCGCGAGTCGCCGAAGACCTCCTCGCGCGTTCCGGGCTCGACGCCGACGAGGCGGTCGATCTGCTCCTCGCTCATCGCCGGGTGGGTGCCCAGGGCGATGAGGAAATCGAGCCGTTCCGCCTTGCCCGCCAGGGCTTCGCGGAGGGTGCGGGTCACCAGCGGCAGGGGGCAGGTCCGCGTGGCGTCTGGGATGATCGCCAGGACCTTCTTGCCCGCGGGCTCAAGCGCCTCGGCGGATTCCGTGACGATCCGGCGGATTTCGTCGTCGGTGAGAATGCGTTCGGTGTATCCGGCGCCGATCATGGCAAACGTCCTTCGCAGTCTGAAGTTCGGACTTGGTCATTCGGGTGTCGCCCGCCGCGCTTCACTCGCCGAGTTCCGTCGGGTCGGGAATGCCGCCGACGCGCTCCAGCGCGGCGCCGACGGCGTCCACCTTCTGCGGCGGCACGTCCGGGCCGATCTCGGCGACGAACATCAGCCCGCCTTCGGGCAGGTACAGCGCATCGTAGACTTCGCCGACGTGGTCTTCGATCTCGCCGGGGCTCGCGAAGGGGACCATCTGCCGGTCGAGGTCCTGGGCGAGGATCACCTCCTCGATCCGCTCGCGGTGCTTTATCCACGCGGCCGGGAGGATGTTCACCTGCGCCGGAACGAAGTCCGGGCGGTCGAAGTAGAGGACCTTCAGGTAGTTGACGGTGCGGGGGGTGCGCCCGCGGTGGGAAATCATGATGGCTGGTCTATAGCCCGCCGGCGTCCGCGGGTCAAGCGCCGGCGGCGGTTACTCGGTCTCCAGCGGCGGGAGGCGGTTGAGGTGCCGCCGCGCCTGGCGTGCGGGGATCGAGTCCGGCCAGCGGTCGAGCACCCGGCGGTACTGCTGGGCGGCTTCGTCGTAGCGTCCCTGCTTCTGGCGGACGTAGCCCAGCCAGAAGGTCGCCTCGGCGGCCTGGTCCTCGCGTCCCAGGGCTTCGTAAGTGTTGATAAGCCGCTCGAGTCGCTCGGCGGCGTCGGCATAGCGGAGCTGGGCGATGAGCGTCAGCGTCTCGTCGAGGGCGCCGACGCCGACCTCGTCGAACTCCGGGCGGACGTTGGCCTGCGGGGGGTGGGGCAACTCGCCCGCTTCGCCGGGCTCGGGGGCCATTTCCGCGGTGCACCCGGTCAGGACCGTTGCCATCGCTGCGACGCCGAGAATCGTCGAATTTCGAATCGAGAGAATGGGGTTACGCATCGGCGGGAATTCCTTTGAGCAGCAGCTTCGCCTCCAGCAGCCAGCTCCGCACCAGCGAAGACTCCTCGCCGGTGTCCAGCACGCGGTCGATCTGGGCGGCCGGCTTGAGCCTCTCCAGCAGCTTGCCGAAGGACCGCACGGCGCGGGGGTCCTCGGTGTCGAGCATCTCCAGGCGGGTGAGCACCAGCTCGGCCCGTTCGACGGCCATCGCTCCGGGCCGCCCCCGCAGGGCTTTTCGCACGGCGGCGAGGCGTTGAAGCAGCTTGCGGTCCTCCAGCGTGTCCTGCCGGCGAGCGAGTTCGACCGCCCGCCGCCCGCCGCGCCGCAGCACCGGGCGGGTCCGGGCGGACGACTCGGCCAGGTAGCGGCGCTGGTAGTCCTGCTCGAGTTGCTCGATCTTGCCCTGCAACCGGGCGACGCTCAGCTCCGCCTCGCGGCGGGCCTTGCGCTGGCGTTCCAGCTCGCCCTGGACGCTTGCCAGTTCCGCCCCGGCCGCGGCGAGCTTCCGCCGGGTCAAATCGAGCCCGCCCAGGGCGTCCTTCGCCTCCGCCAGGGCGGTCCGGGCCTCTTTGAGGTCCCCGGCGACCTCGGCGTGTTGTTTCTTCGTGACGGCGAGCTGCGTCCGCGCGTCGGCGAGTTCGCTTTCCAGCTCCCCCGCCCGTTCCCGGGCGCCCGAGAGCTTCTCGACCTGCTTGCGCAACGTGGCGAGCTGCTCGGCGTCCCGTTTCCGGGCGGCCGCGGCGGCGCGGGTGCGTTCGCCCGCCTCGTCCAACCGCTGGGCGAGGGCGTCGGTCCGCCCCTCCAGCCGGCGGATGCGCCGTCGAGCCAGCGCCAGGCGCCGCAGGGATTCGTCGACCACCGCCGGGTCCTTCGCCGCCGGGCGGGTCGCCGGGCGGAAGACCACCTGCGCCTCTCGGCCGGGGCGGTGCGCCTCGGTGTAGAGGACGATCGACGCGGCCAGGAGAACCCCCGCCGCCAGGGCGGGCGCCCAGCGAAGCAGGCGCGTCGCCGGTCGCGGGCGGGGCGGGCGCCGGGGCGGCGTCAGCGCGGGCAGGGGGGCGTTGTCGGTCCGCGCGGCTTCCTCGGCGCCCCAGGTGCGGAGCATCGATTCCAGCCGGTCCGGGTTGTTCGATTGCTCGGGCATTGGTTCCACTGTGTTATATCGGTTCCGCGGCGATTCGCGCAATCTTCCGGGCTATTCCAGGATGCCCTTCCGCCGCAGGCATGCCTCGAGCCGGTCCTGCGCTTCGCGGAGTCGCAGGCGAACGGTCGCCTCGGCCAGACCGGTCTCGGCGGCGATCCCGCGGGTGGTCATCGCCGAGACGTATCGCAGGCGGATGATCCGCCCGAGTGGTTCGTCCAGGCGGGAGAGGCACTCGCCCAGCGCCTCGGACTCCTCGCGGGCTTCGGGCGACTCACCCGGGTTCGCCGGCGCGTGGAGCGTCTGCTCGGCCAGGTCCGCGTCGAAGTGCTCGGGGTCCCTCCGCCTCGCCCAGCGCTTGCGGGCGAGATTGCGGGCGATGGTCCCCGCCCAGGCGCCGAAGGCGCCGCGCTGGGGGTCGAACCCTCCCAGCGCGCGGTAGGCCCGCAGGAAGGTCTCCTGGAGCAGGTCGTCCGCGTCGGCCTGGCCGAACCCGCTGCGAAGGAAGTACGCGCGGATCCGCCGCCCGCAGGCGCGGTAGAGCTGCTCGAACGCCGCCCGATCCCCGCGGAGGGCCCGGCCGGCCAGGTCTTTCTCGGAATCACTCACGCTCGCTCCCCGGAGGGATTCTGCGGGCGGGGGCCGGCGGGGTCAAGCGATTGCGGATCGCGGATTGCCGAATGCGGATTGACCCGCGGGGGCGTTCCCGGGTCAGGGCGGCGTGTGGGATGCGCTTCGGGCGTTGGCGCGCGACGAGTCCGGGGAATTCGCGACGCCGCCGGAAAGTCGCAATTCGCAATGCCGTCCCCGTCCGTTACCCTGTCGGGCTCCGAGAACTTCCCGAAAGGAACGTCATGTCGAAGAAGGATGCCGAGTGGGTGCTCAAGGAATGTAAGGACCGGAAGGTCGCCTTTGTCCGCCTGTGGTTCACGGACGTGCTGGGCGTGCTCAAGAGTTTCGCGATCACGCCGGACGAGCTGGAGGGGGCGCTGGACGGCGGGATGGGCTTCGACGGCTCGAGCATCGAGGGCTTCGCCCGCATCGAGGAGTCCGACATGATCGCCGTCCCGGACACCGAGACCTTCGCCCTCCTGCCCTGGCGTCCGCAGGATGAGCCGGTCGCCCGGATGTTCTGCGACGTCCGCCGCCCGGACGGGAGCCCCTACGAGGGCGACCCCCGCTACGCCCTGCGCCGGATGCTCAAAAAGGCCAAGGACATGGGCTACGACTTCTATGTGGGTCCGGAGCTGGAGTTCTTCTACTTCCGCGACTCCGGGCCCCGGCGCGAAGTGCTCGACCAGGGCGGGTATTTCGACCTGACCCCCGCGTCCATGGCCGTCGACCTCCGACGGGAGAGCGTCCGGACGCTTCAGCAGATGGGCATCCAGGTGGAGTATTCCCACCACGAGGTCGCCGCGTCGCAGCATGAGATCGACCTGCGCTACTCGGCCGCCCTGGAAATGGCCGACCACTGCATGAGTTACCGCCAGTGCATCAAGGAGGTCGCCGCCAAGAACGGCGTCTACGCCACCTTCATGCCCAAGCCCCTCTTCGGGCAGAACGGCAGCGGGATGCACGTCCACCAGTCGCTCTTCGAGGGCAAGAAGAACGCCTTCTTCGACGGCGACGACGAGTACCATCTCTCGAGCGTCGCCAAGAGCTACATCGCCGGGTTGCTCAAGCACGCCCCGGAACTCTGCGCCGTGATCGCCCAGTGGGTCAACAGCTACAAGCGACTGGTCCCGGGCTTCGAGGCGCCGTGCTATATCTGCTGGGGGCGGAAGAACCGCTCGGCGATGGTCCGCGTGCCGATGTACAAGCCCGGGCAGGAGAAGGCGACCCGCGCCGAGCTGCGCAGCCCGGACCCGGCGGCGAACCCGTACCTGGCGTTCGCGGTGATGCTCGCCGCCGGGCTGCGGGGCGTCGAGGAGAACTACCAGCTTACCGCCCCGGTCGAGATCGACGTCTACGAGCTCTCCGAGAAGCGCCGGGCGGAACTGGGCATCGAGTCGCTCCCGCGCGATCTCGGGCACGCGATCGACCTCTGCGAGAAGAGCGACGTGGTCCGCGAAGCGCTGGGCGATCACATTTTCGAGAAGTTCATCGAGAACAAGAAG
>CAYTQL010000140.1:0-2939 GCA_964439555.1 uncultured Planctomycetaceae bacterium
CAGCGTATCGGGGCGTTCGTCCTCTGCCTGGACGTCCAGCAGACCGCCGAGGTCGCCGAACTGCACGTCAAGCTGCTGCCGGTAGAGCGTCAGCGGCGCCTCGAGCAGCTCGCGGGACCGGGCGTCCACCAGCTCGTCGAGGACGTAATCCTGCCCGGTCTCCCGGAGGGCGACCCGTTCGGTCAGTTCGGTGATCCGCTCGGCGAGGTCGGCCTGGGCCCGGACGTTGTCGCGCAGGTCCTGGAGCATCTGCTCGTGGAGGGAGGCCTCGGCGTTGGTGACGCGGAAGCCCTCGAACCCCTCGGCGTTGTCGAACAGGTGCACGTTGGACTGGGTGAAGACGTTCACCTCGGAGAGCCCGTTGAACGCCCCGGCCATGCGGACCGTCCCGCCGGTGTTGACCTCCAGCCCGCCGATGTCGAGCTCGACGACCTCGCCGAGGGAGCTGAGGGTCCCGCCGGCGCCGGCGCGGAAGACCCCGCCGGTGCGAACGTCGCCGGTGAGGGCGATGTTGGCGTCGAAGCCCCAGGCTTCCAGGTTGGCGTCGCCGCCGGCGTGGATGGCCTCGGACGTTTCCGGATCGGTGACAAAGAGGCTGCCCTGCATGGAGCGGAGCGTCAGCGTCCGGCCTGGGGTCGAGGTGCGGGCCCGGCGGACCAGCAGGCTCCCGTCCGCCTCGACGCTCAGTTCGCCGATCTCGGCCAGGCCGTTGTCCAGCTCCAGCCCCGGCGAGGCCTCGCCGAATCCGTCGACGTCCCGAAGTTCCACCATCTCCCCGCCGGTCGAGGAGAGGTCGAGGACGCGGTTGACCGCGGTGGCGATGTTGGTTACCGACCCGCCGGCGACGATCTCCAGCGTTCCGGCGACGATCCCGACCCCGGCCTTGACGCCGGGCCCGGTGACCTCGGCGTCGGAGTGGAGCGTCACGGCGCCGGAGGCGCTGAAGGTCTTGGTCATCCCGGCGAGGGCGCGGGCCTCGCGCTCGGCGGCGGCTTCGGCGTCGCCCGGGTCGCCGCCGGTGAAGGTGCTCTCGTAGGCGACCCCGAGCACGTCGAGCATGCGGGTGTAGATCAGGTCCGCCTCGGCGAGGGTCATGAAGTCGCCGGGCTCGGTGAAATCGCTGGCCACGATCATCGCCAGGTCGGCGGCCTGGTCTTCGTCGAGCTCCACGTAGGTGATCGGGTCGCCGGATTTGTCGAGCACCGGCTCACCGAAGCGGTCGAGCTGGGTGACCACGAAGGGCTCCAGCCCGGTCGGGTCGATCTTCCGCAGCACCGCGTTGAGCATGTTCCGTCGGATGTCCTCGGCGTCCTGCTCGGTCTCGGCGTAGGTTCCCCCGACGATCGAGCCGACGGTGATCTCCCCGCCGCTGCCCTCGAGGGTCGTCAGGGTGATGACGTTGGCGCGCGGCGGCAGCTCGCCGGTGTTCCAGTCGGTCAGCAGCGTGACGTTCTGCGCGTCGAGATCGCCGGCGGTGACGATGGTCAGGTCGCCGTTGAGCACCTGCACGTTCTGGAGCACGAGCTGCGGCGAGACGTTCGAGACCGCCAGGTCGCCCGGGGCCTCGACGTCGACGGTCATCACCTCGACTTCGGTGTTCAGCGTGGTTTCGCCGTAGCTTTCCACGCTCAACTCCTCGGCCCTCAGCGTCCCGTCCGGGTGGGTGATCGGCCCGAAGCACAGCAGGCTCACGTCGGCGTCGCCGGTCGCGTGGAGCTCGTGGAGCTCCATCGAGGCGGGCGCACCGGCCAGGGCCTCGGCCGTGAGGGAAACATCCGCGTCGTCCGAACCGCCGGTCGAGCGGACGTCGGTGACCACGAGTCCGCTGCCCAGGGCGTTGACGGTGATCGCCCCGTCGGCGGTGTGCAGCAGGACCAGCTCCAGCCCGGCGGTGTCAATCGCGCCGTTCTTGGCGACCGCGGCGTCGCTGTCGCGGAGCGTCAGGTCGCCGGAGGAAGTGACCTCGGCGCTGACGGCGGCGACGTCCAGGTTCCCCAGTTCGATGCCGCTCGACGCCGTCGCCTCCAGCGTGTGGGCGACCAGGCGTCCGCCGGTCAGCGGGACCTCGCTCAACTCGTCCTTCTCGCCCGTGGTCGCCGTGCCGCCCGGCTGGATGATCTGCCCGCCGGGGGCCTCGAGGGTGATGGTCTGCGCGGCCAGTTCCGCATCGACGAGCGAGAGGTCGCCGCCGGCGTCCCCGGCGGAGAGGGCGATTTCGCTGTCGGGCCCGGCGGCATGGAGGACCGCCCCGCTGGTGGGGCGCTCGCCGTCGGCGTCCTCGTCGACCTCGGGCATCTCGCCGGGGACGTGGAGGAAGATGCTCCCGACGCCGCCGACGTTCCCGGCCGAGGCGGCGATGCGCGTCTCGGCGGAGATCCGCCCGGTGAGGGTCGCGTCCCCGCCGGCGGCGATGGCGACGTTGTCCCGCGCGGCCACGCGGGCGTCCACGCGGACGGCGCCGTCCGAATCGATGGAAATGTCCTGGGGCGGATCGTCCTTGGCGTCGTCGGAGGCGGTGATCAGCTCGGCGCTTTCGCCGACGGTCACGTCGCCGGTGGCGTCGAGGTCGATCGCCTCGCCGGCGCGGAGGCGGATCATGTCGCTGATCTGCGCATCGGGCGGGAGGTCGCCGCCGATGGTCAGGTCGCCGCCGTCGGCGTTGATGGTGATCTCTCCGCCGGCCTCAGTGGCGCTGAGGTTGGCGCGGACGAGCACGTCATCCCCGGCGTTGACGGTGATATCGCCGGTGGCGCTGAGCATGTCGCGCTCGAAGACCGAGAGGTCGAGCGGCCCGTCGGCGGCGACGAGGCTGGAGGAGAAGTCCAGGCGCTGCTCGACGATCGGGTCGTACCGCCAGTTGGTCACTTGAGCCATCTCGATCACCGGCACGAGGCTCTCGACCGTCTCGTAGTACGGGCGCTGATCGACGATGTCGTGCG
>CAYTQL010000140.1:2949-8030 GCA_964439555.1 uncultured Planctomycetaceae bacterium
GGTGAACGCGCGGTAGGTGATGTCCGAGCGGACGTCCTCGATCGGACGCCACTCGGTGCTCATCTTGTAGATGTAGTCGTGCTGGGTCTCGTCGATGTCGTACGGCGAACTCCAGTACGGGTAGTGCTCCCAGAGCGGGCGGAGTTCCTCGCCGCCCCAGTAGTCGTTCCACTCGCCGTCGGACCACATCATCAGGTGGTCCTGGTCCTCTCCGTCCTCCCAGAGATTGTTCGGCTGGGCGGAGGCGAAGTTGCTGTACCCGGACCCGGCGCCGAGGGAGGTCCCGTCGACCCATTCCAGCGTCCAGGAGTTGTGGCTGGTCCCGTTGACGCTGTGCCCGCCCAACCAGACCGATTCGTTGACGAACCCGGCGAGCAGGTCGTTCTCCTCCTCGTCGTTGATGATCGCCAGGTGCCACTCGGAGCTCGGGCGATGGGTGTTGGCGTAGTCCCAGGTCACCGGTCCGCCGAGGAGCATGTACCCGCCGTGGGAGTAGGTCCGCTGCGCCGCGACGTCTTCTTCGTGGCGGCTGGACTCGTGCAACTGCTCCAGCACGATGTTCGCCTGGTTGACCGCCAGGCCGCCGGCCTCGTCGGCCTCGTTGACCTGCGCGTAGACGGGGCGTCCGTTGACGTCCACGCCGAATTCCCAGTTGCCGCCGGTGAATCCGCTGGTCTCGCCGGTGTCGCTGACGGTCCCGGCGTCGCCGAGGTCCCACTCCTCGGGCTCCCAGTCGAGCTTGATGGAGTTGTCGTAAGTGAAGGGCAGAACATTCAGACCCATCGGCGTGGCGACGAGAAGCTCGAAGCCGCCGCCGTCGCCGTTCTTGCTCGACTCGGCGAGCACCTCCAGCAGCCCGGTGTAGACCGTGGAGACGTACGGCGCCGCCAGCTCGAACGCGCTGCGTCCGTCGTTGATGCTGTACTGCCCGTAGGAGGTGGGATCGTCGCCCCAGACGTCGTGGGGCGTCTCGCGGTGCGAGACCACCCAGGCGCCCTCGCGGTTGTCGTAATCGTCGCTTACGTAGGTGTCCCCGATCTCCGCATCGCCCGGCTGGGCTTCCTGAGCGGCGTTGGACCACTCCTGGATGTACTCGAGCTGGACCACCTCCCGAACGTGCCCGACCGTCTCGTCGTAGGTCTTCACGTTCCCGACGTACTGGAGCGTCTTGTCGTCCTCGTAGACGTTGTTGTTGCCCAGCGCCTCGACCTCGTACTCGCTCCACCACTGCTCGGGGGCCCTCAGGAAGACCTCCGTGCCGTCGTCGAGCGTGTAGTCGAACACCTCCCGCGGCTGGTCGGTCAGGTCCGTCTCCCAGAGCTGCACGGTCGGGATGCCCTCGACGTTGCGGTTGATCCGCCCGAGGGACGTCTCGGTCCCGTAGACCTTGCGCCAGTCGTAGGTCGCCAGGATGGCGTCCTCGCGTTCGAAGAAGCTGGCGATGTAGCCCTCGCCCTCCTTCGCCGGGTTGGAGAAATCGGCGTCGTAGTCGCGCCCGGCGATGAAGAACTGCTCGGAGAACTCCTGCGTCGCCGCGTCCCACTCGGAGGGGTCGAGCCCTTCGAGGACCTCGTCGAGCATGTCCTGCGGGGGCGTCCAGTGAGCATACGCCGCCGCCGGGTCGTCGCCCTCGAAGGGCACGAACTCCGAGAACCAGAAGTCGAAGTACTTCTTCTCGATGGTGTAGCTGTCGGTCCACATCTCCCACGGCGCCAGCAGCGTCGCGTCGTCCGGGGCGGTGGTCTCGAAGCGCCCGTCGTCGCGCATGATCCCGGGGATGAAGCTCCGCTGGCCGTCGACCTCGTAGAGAATCCCCTCGAAGGCGGGGCTCGCGTCGGCGGCGAAGGTGAAGGCCTCGGCCTTGTCGTCGTCCACGAACTGGAGGTTCACCCCGGAGGTGTACGTCGCGCCGCGGGCGGCGATCTCCGCGGGCGTGGCGTTGGCGAACTCGTTGTAGAGCACCACGTCCGTGGCCACCTCGTACCGGTCGTCCCCATAGACGTAGACGGTCTTCTCGAAGCCTTCGAGGAACTCCACGTTGAAGAGCTTCCGGTAGCCCAGCTCGTCCAAAATCGCCGTGACCCGCTCCGAGTCGGTCAGCTCTCCCCACGCGCGGTAGGGGTCGTGCTCGTAGACGCCCGGGGAAACCTCGGCGTAGACCTCGTAGTTGAGCGTCTCCACGGCGTCGGCGTAGGACTCGATCGCCTTGGCGCCGACGAAGAGCCCGGGCATGGCGTTGTAGTCGTTCTGGAGGAACTGCACGACCGGGTCGACGTCTCCGCCGGCGGCGAAGGTCGGCGGCACGTCCCGCGGGGGCGCCTGGTAGACCGACACCTCGCGCAGGAGGTCCCAGATGCCCGGGTCCACCGGTTCGTAGGCGCCCGGGGCGAGCTCGAAGTACAGCCCGTCGCTCTCGTCGGGCGCCTTGTCCGGCCAGTCGAGGTCGTCGACGTGGTAGTCCACGCCCTCGATGAAGTACTCGCGGAACCGCTCGTCCTCGGGCGTCTCGGGGTCGTCGGACCAGTACCCGTCCTGCCGGACGCGGACCTCGGCGCTGCCGAACTCGCTGCCGACCTTGACGTCGATGAAGTCCTCCTGCTCGGTGGTGATCGTCGGGATGTAGTGCACCACCGGCTGCTCGATGAACCCGTCCTCCACCCGGCGATACCCGGTGACCACGTCCACGGTGACCGGCTCGTAGGTGACGTAGGGCGCGGCGAACTCGAGGTCGTCGTTCAGCGCGTCCTCGTAGCTCAACAGCGTCACCCGACCGGCGGCGTCGAGCGTGATGTCGCCTTCGCCGGAGGCCTGGTATCCCGCGGTCAGTTTGCCCTCGGCCGCGACGACGATGCACCCGGTCGGGTCGGTGAGCCCGGCGTCGATGTCGATATCGCCGGCGGAGAGCACCTCGCCGCGAACGATGGCGTGTTCGTCGGCCTGGAGACTGGCGACGGACGGGTCGGTTGACCCGTCGGAGAGCAGTTCGCCCTCGACCTGCACCGTCCCGAAGACCGTGATCTCCCGTCCGATCAGTTCCACCTGCCCCTGCGCGGCGACGAGGGCGCGGAAGAAGTAGATCCGGCTGCGGGCGACGTGGACGGTCCCGTCGTCGGGGCCGGCGCCGGTCGCTTCGAGGCGGACGGCGGAGTAGGCGTCGCGTGCGATGATGACGCTCTCGTCGAGCGCCCAGACGTTCACGCCCGTCATGTGCACCCGCTCGCGCGCGTTGACCAGGGCGTCGGTGGAGACGTAGATCTCGTCGTCGGAGGTGACGTCCACTTCGACGGTGTCCACGACGGTCTCGTCGGTCGTCTCGTCGGTTCGGGCCTGACCGACCATGCCGGCGATGTCCACGCGCTTGTCGCCGTGGATGGTGACGTGCCCGGCCGGGCCGGTGGTGTTGACCACGCCGCCGCTACGCCGTGCGGGCAGGGAGACGATCACGAACCCGGTGGTCGCCGCGGGGCCGGCGCCGTACTGGAGCTCGCCGCCGTCGAGGCGTCCGCCGCCTTCGACGCGGTCCTCCAGGGCGCCCGGGTCCTGCTCGACGCGCCCCGCCCCGGGCGCCGGCGAATCCAGGTGCGTCAGCGGGACGCCGTCGGCGTCCACCCGTTCGCCGCGGGAGTTGATCCGGTCCCCGTCGGCGTCGATCAGGTTCCCGTCGGCGTCCACGAGGTTGCCGTACTCGTCGGCGAGGTACTCGGTTCCGTCGATCTCGACGGTGGTGCGATACTCGCCCGCGCCGAGGGCGCCGAGGAAGGCGTTGAGCACGGTCCCGCCGGCGTTGAGCAGCTCGCCGTCGGTGTTGATGCGGTACCCGTCTCCGTCGATGCGCTTCGTCGGATCGGCCGCGTCGATCAGGTTGCCCGAGGCGTCGATCCGGTCGCCGTAGGCATTGATGGGCTCGCCCAGGGCGTTGACGTAGTTCCCCTCGGCGTCGATCAGGAAGCCGAGGTAGGTCCCCCCGTCGTGCCCGTATTCGCTGATCGTCTCGCCGTCGGCGTCCAGTCGCTGCCCCGCCGCGTTGACGACGTAGCCCTCCTCGTCGAGGTACTGCCCGATCTCATCGACGCGGAAGAACGTCCCGCCCGGGTCCTCGACGAGCTTGCGACCTTCCTTGTCCACGAAGACGGGGCTGTCGGTCTCGTCGTAGGTGACGTAGACCGCCCCGGCGCCGATCACGTCCAGCCCGTCCTCGGTGGCGCGGACCGGGTCGCCGGCGCCGTCGACGACGACCTCGCCCGAGCCGTTGATCTCCAGGCGGAAGCCGTAGTCGTCGATCATCTCCCCGTCCATGTCCACGGGGAACTCGCCCGATCCGCCGTCGCTGGTGGGCGCCGTCTCGGTCTTCGTCTGGTAGAGCAGCTTGGTGATCCAGACGCTCTGGTCGCCGGCGGTTGCGCCGGTGAGCTGGACGTTCCGGCCGGCTTCCACGAAGCCGCTGACCAGCAGCAGTCCGGTTCCGGAAGCGACCGTGACGTCCGAATCGGCGTCCAGCGCCTGCACGACACCGGCGAGGGTCACGCCGTCGCCCGCGTCGAGGTCGATCGCGCTGGCGTCCGGGGCCGGTCCGCTCAGCGGGGCGTCCGCGTCGGTGACCAGGGAACTCAGCGCGTTGATGTCGATGGACTGCTCGGTCCCGCCGAGGACCGTCACCTCGATGCCGCCGGTCGCCTGGGCGTAGCTGCCGCGGGTCACGTCCTCGCCCTCGGACGCGGCCAGTCCGTTGAACAGATCCAGGTCGGTCGCGTCGGAAACGCCGCCGAAGCGGACCTCCTCGGGGGCGACGATCTCGATTTTCGCCCGCTCGCCGGTCCAGGTCAGCTCGGTCGGGTCCTCGCCGATCGCCGCGCGCCCGCGCTCGGCGCCGGCGTAGAGTTCGCCGCGGACCTCGACGGAGTCGCCCTCGATGCGGAGGGTGCTCTCGTCGCTGCGGGTGCGGACCTCGCTGGCCTCGACGATGAGCACGTCATTCGCCCCGGCCAGCAGGAGCACCTTGCCGGACCCGGCCAGGCGGGCGCCGAGGGCGAAGGTGTCGCCGGGCGCCAGGTCGGGCTCGCCGTCGTCGTCGGTGTCCGCCC
>CAYTQL010000141.1:0-7954 GCA_964439555.1 uncultured Planctomycetaceae bacterium
ACCTGCCCGCACGGCTCGTGCCCGGCGATGACGTTCTGATACGCCTCCGGACCGGTCCCGAGATGCTCGCGGTAGATCGCCCGGATGTCCGAGCCGCAGATGCTCGAAGCCTTCATCTGCACCAGCACCTGCCCGTGCTGCGGCTCGGGAACCGGGACTTCGCGGTAGTCGACCGTGCTGTCGCCCGGGAGAATCACGCCCTGCATCGTGTCCATCGGGGGCTCCTTGGTGAAAACGCCCGGAACCCGGAATCGGAACGTTCGGATCCCGGTCTTCGTACCTCGGTCAGTATGCCGCCACGATTTTCGCTTTCCGGTAGTAGGCCCGGAGGATCTGTTCGCCGGTGAGTCCGCGGACCGCCTTGCCCTGGGCGCCCCACTGGCAGAGCCCCACGCCGTGCCCCCACCCGCGCCCGTCGGTAAAGCGGATGACCGACCCGCCGTCGACGATCCGACAGTTCATCGAGTACAGCCGCCGGCCGTAGCTGGGGGCTCGGCGGAGCAGCACCAGCCGGAGGTCGTCGGCGCGGATGCGCAGCGTGCGGGAGCGCGAGTCCACCACGTCGATCCACAGCGGGCGCCCCCACCGGGTCCGGGAGGTCACGTCGATGTGGTGCACGTCCCGCAGGCGGCGGGCGGCGGAGTAGTTCTCCCGCAGGGCGCGGTGGATCACGGACTTGGGCACGCGCAGCTCGCCCCAGCGGTAGCGGGAGGAGTTCCGGCAGTCGTCGCAGCGGACGCCCCCATCGAGCGGGGGAATGTCCGGGGCGTTGCGCAGCGCCTCGGCCGGGTTGGTCCTGCCGCCGCAGCAGGAGGAGTACTGGGGGAGAAACATCTTCTCGCGCCCGGCGGGCCCGTAGGCGAGCACCTGCCCGTGCGTGGAGCGGACGGCGTCCCAAGCCTTGTCCGTCTCCCCGTCCACCCCGCCGTAGACCTGCGAGGAGGTGTCGGCGTTGAGGTCCCACGGACGGTTGCGGGCCTTTCCCCGGTTCATCAGGGCGAAGGTCCGCGCCGCGATCGCCAGGGCGCGGAAGCACTCGGGCTCCCAGGAGGGGTAGAGTTCCTTGGCCAGGACGCCGGCGAGGTAGCTTTCGGCGTCCACGTAGTTGACCACGTGAAACCGCCCGCCGGCGACGGGCTCGAAATGCAGGTTCCCGCGGTAGGTCCCCTCGTTGAAGCGCACCCGGCCTCCGGCGTCGGGGATGAGGGCGAGCGTCTCGGCCGGGCCCGTGAAGCGGACGAACCGCCACCGGTCGCCCGAGCGGGTGAGCTTGCTTACCGAAGCGCCGCGCCCCGCGGAAACGGGCTGCCCGTCGGCGATCAGCCGCCAGTCGCCGCTCGCGGCCACGCGCGCCTCGGCGAGCGGCGCGCCGGTGAGGCGGACGCGGAGGATCGGCACGCCGTCGGTGGTGAAGGGGCGTCGTTCGGCGCGTGGGGACGGGGGCCCGCCGCAACTGAGGCACACCGCCGCGACCAGGCACGCCGCGCCGAGGAGGGTCAGCGGCGCGTAGGGGGACACGCGTCGCCAGAGGCGCTTGAGGGTGTCGCGATCCATCGCGGCTCCGCCGGGTTCAGAGAAGCTCACGGGCAAAAGCTGCGCCGCTCGGCGCTACTCCCGCAGTTGCAGTCCGTATTCGGCGAGGCGCTGCTGCACCTCGTTGAGGCTGGTCTGCCCGAAGTTCTTGCAGGCCAGCAGTTCCGGCTCGGTCTTGCTCGCCAGGTCGCCGAGGGTCTCGATGCCGAGGCTCTCCAGCGCCCGGCGGGCGCGAATCGAGAAGTCGATCTCGGCGATCGGCGTCGCCAGGACGCCCTGGTCGCCTTCGGGCTCCTCGAACGCTTCCTCGAAGGTCCCGAAGTCCGGGCCTTCCTCGACCGCCTGTCCCAGCCGCAGCCCCTTCGCCGCCAGCATGTCCTTGATCTCCTTCAGCGAGGTCTCGCCGAAGTTCTTGTACGCCAGCAGATCCACCTCGGTGGTGCGCACGAGGTCCCCGAGGGTGCGGATGTTCATCTTCTTGAGACAGTTGCGGGCCCGGACCGACAGTTCGAAGTCCGTGACGGGGATGTCCAGCACGGCGTTGCGCTTCGCCAGACGCCGCGCCTGGTCCTCGTCGTAGTACATGGTCTTGGACGCCTCGGCGTCCTTGAGGAACAACCGCGCCCGGGCGTGCTGCGGATTGGCGTTGAGGATTCGCCGCAGGCACCCGATGGCCGCGTCGTACGCCCCGCCGTCCTCGTAGAGCACCGCAAGGTTCAGCAGCGCGTTGGCGAACACCGGCGCCCCGGCCGTGCACTCCTTGTAAAGCTCCAGGGCCTCTTCCTCCTCGCCGTGAAGGTCGTACACGTACGCGAGGCGGAAGGTCGCGGCGCTGTGGTCTTCCTCGGCGTCCAGCGCCTGGTGGTACTGCTCGATCGCCTCCTCCGGCTCGCCGGTCAGTTCGGCAAGGAGCCCCTGGAGGAAGGCGGCGTCGGCGTCGGAGAGGGACGTTTTGATCCCGGCGAGCTTCTTGCCCGCTTCCTCGACCCGCCCGTCGAGGGCGAGGCACTCGGCCGTCTGGGCGCCGGCGTCGGCGGCGTCCCAGCCCTTGTTGGCGGCGCGGTCGAACTCCTCGATCGCCTTGTCGAACTGCCCAAGGTGCTTGTAGCAGAGTCCCTGCACGTAGCGGCGGTCCTTGTTGTCGGTGGCGGCGCCGAGCGCGTGGAGCGCGGGCGCGAAGCGGCAGAGCCCGTAGCGGCAGAGCCCGACCTTCAGCGCCGCGGCGCCCTTGGGCTCCGGCTCGGCGCTTTCCATCTCGTTGAGGATCGCCCGCAGCTTGCCCGTCGCATCCGAGCCCCCGGAGAGCTGATCAATCAACTCCCGGTAGTCCTCGAAGCTCCAGGTGTCCCGCTCGACGATCTGGTTGACATTGCTTTCGGCCGTCTCTGGCATGGGAATCTCCGCGAGCGAACCCGTGTCCGGCAGCGCTGCTCCGCGACGTCGGTTGACGATTCGGTCGATGCCGCAGAGACTTCCATGACGCCGCATCGGTCGCAGGCGAGCGCACTGACAACTGGTCTGGCCCGAAAATCCGAGTATTATACGGAACCTTTACCGGGACGCAAATCTTTGTACGGACGCGCCCGGGGCGCGCCGGCGCACGGAGAAAACCATCGCACCTGAATCTTCGCAACAGCAGCGCACCGAATCGGTGCACCTGATCGTCAACCCGTCCAGCGGGTACGGCGGGCAGAACGCCGCCCTCTCCCGCCTGCGCCACGAGGCCCGGCTGGACGGAATCGCCTGGACCGAGCACGTCACCCGCGGGCCCTGGGACGCACGCGACTACGCCCGGAGCGTCGCCCGGGACGCCTCGGCGATCATCGTCCTCGGCGGCGACGGGACCGTCAGCGAGGTCGTCAACGGGCTCGGCGGGGCGACCGTGCCGATCCTCCCCTGCCCGGCCGGGACCGAGAACCTCCTGGCCAAGGAACTGCGCATCCCGAGCGACCCCGGAGGAATCCTCCACGTCCTCCGCCGGGGACGCGAGGTGGAATGCGACGTGGGCTACATCAACGACCAACGCTTCCTGCTGATCATCGGCGTGGGCTTCGACGGGGAGGTGGTCCGCCGCCTGACCGCCGGGCGGACGGGGCACATTTCGCACCTGAGCTACTTCTGGCCGATCTGGCGGACCTTCTGGGAGCACGATTTTCCGAAGATGCGGATCATCGCCGACGGGGAGGAGATCCTCGACGACTACGGGCTGGCGTTCATCGGAAACATCTCCCGCTACGCAGTGGGGCTGCGAATCTGCCGCGACGCCGCCTACGACGACGGGCTGCTGGACCTGGTGGTCTTCCACTGCCGCCGCCAGACCCGCCTGATGCTCCACGCCGCCTGGACGCTGCTGCGGCGTCACCCGCTCAAGGGCGACGTGACCTACCGCCAGTTCCGCCGACTCCGCATCGAAGCCGACCGGAAGGTCGCCACGCAGGTCGACGGCGACGTCGGACCCGTCGCGCCGCTGGAGATCGGCGTCTGCGACCATACCATCCACCTGCTCGTCCCCGAGCCGCCGGCGACCGAAACCCTCTGGCCGTGGAAAAAGGAGCAACTGACGTGACCGAACCCGCCCCCTGCCGCATCGGCGACGTGCCCTTCGGCGACGGACGCCCCGCCCTGATCGCCGGGCCCTGCCTGGCCGAGAGCCTCCACCTGTGCCTCGAAACCGCCCGCGCCCTGGCCGAACTGTGCGCCAAGCTGGAGATCGGCTTCGTCTTCAAGGCCAGCTACGACAAGGCCAACCGCTCCAGCGTCTCCAGCCCCCGCGGACCGGGGCTCGAGCGCGGGCTGGAGTGGCTGGCGCACGTCCGCGAGAAAGTCGGCGTCCCGGTGATCTCCGACGTCCACGAGACCGCCCAGGTCGCCCCCGCCGCCGAGGCCCTCGACGCCCTCCAGATTCCCGCCTTCCTCTGCCGCCAGACCGATCTCCTCCTCACCGCGGGCGCCGCCGGCAAGCCGGTCAACATCAAGAAGGGACAATTCATGGCGCCGTGGGACATGCCCCTGGCCGTCGAGAAGGTCCGCTCGGGCGGCGGGAAGAACGTCCTGCTGACCGAACGCGGAACCTTCTTCGGATACAACCGCCTGATCACCGACTTCCGGAGCATCCCGGAGATGTCGTCCGCGGCGCCGGTGGTCTTCGACGCCACCCATTCGGTGCAGGAGCCCGGCGGGCTCGGCGGCGCCTCGGGCGGGCAGCGTCGCTATGCCCCGATGCTCGCGGCCGCGGCGATCGTCTGCGGAGCGGCGGGGCTTTTCGTGGAGACCCACCCGGACCCGGACTCCGCGCTGTCCGACGCCGCCAGCCAGATCGCCCTGGAGGACATGGAGCCTCTGCTGCGCCGCTGCCTGGCGGTCCGCGAGGCGATGCGCGAGCCCGGCGGCTGAGCGCCCGGCCGGCGTCGCTCCGCCCGCGGGACGACCCGAGCGGACTTCATTCCCGGACCGCTGAGCGCTTATAATGTGGGAGCGTCACATCAGGGCTGCCCTCGCACATGGAAGAGTACGTCTGGATATCTCAAACCGTCCGTCACCCCGTCTTCTCCCGGCAGGTTTACCCGGTCCTCCGGCGGATGGAGTCGATCTTCAGCGTCACGGTCCGCATCACCGGTCCGGAGGGGCTGGACGACGAGGCCTATCTCCGCGCCGTTGACGACGCGATCGACGCGGGCGTCGCGGGGATTCTGCTGGTGGTGTGGGAATGCGACGGGCTCGAAGCCCGGGTCCGCCGGGCCGCGGAGGCGGGCGTCGCCGTGGTCACCGTCGGCGGAGCCCTCCCCGCCCCTGCCGCCGCGGCCGCCCAGGTTTGCCCGGACTGGGACGCGCTGACCGCCTCGATGGCCGAGCAGATCCGCCGCCTGGAGCGGCCCGGACCGGTGCTCCCGATCGTGCAGTACCGCCTCGGCGGGCACCGCGACGCCGAGCGCAGGCTCCGGGCACACCTCGCCGACGGGCCCGAAGTGCTCGATACGCTCGCCGACGACGGCGACCCCGCGCGGTTGCGGGATGCGCTTGCCGGGCTGCTGGAGGGCGCCGAGGTCGGCTCGATTGCCACGTTGAGCCTCGGCGCGGCCCCGGTGGCCGCGGAGGGGCTCGCCGAACGGGGGCTCGCCGAACAGGTGGGGCTCTTCAGTCTGGCGTTGGGCGCGGCCCGGCCGAGCCATGTCCGGCGCGGCCTGATCGACGCGGTCTTCCGCCCGCGCGCCGAGGCGGGGGCGCACCTGGCGTTCAGCCTGCTCTACCAGCAGCGTCATCACGACGACGCCGCCGGCGGGCTGGTCACCATCGGGTTCGACACCGTCACCGCCGAGAACCTCGGCGCCTTCCGCTCGAAGATGTCCGTCGAGGAGGACCTCTACCGGGCCGTGGTCGAGGAGCACACCGACCTGATCTGCCGCCTGCTGCCCGACGGAACGCTGACCTTCGCCAACGAGGCGTTCTGCGCCATGTTCGGGCGCTCCCGCTCGGACCTGATCGGGCAGAACATCTCCACGTTCGCCCCGGAGCGGGCGAAGATCGCGCATGCGAAGATCGCCGCCCTCAGCGTCGAAAACCCCGTCGCCATGCACGAACACGCCCTGGTCAGCCCTTCCAGCGATTCGACGCGCTGGATCCAGTGGACCGTCCAGGCCCTGTTCGACCCGCAGGAGGACCTCCGGGAAATCCAGGCCGTCGGGCGGGACATCACCGAGCGGCGCGAAGCCCAGAAGAAACTCGCCGAAGCCCGCGACCTGCTCGACGGGCTGATGAGCTACACCCCCGACCACGTGTACTTCAAGGACACCGACTCGCGCTTCGTCCGCGTCAGCGCCGCCCAGGCGCGGCGCTGGGGACTGACCGACCCGGGCGAGGCGATCGGCAAGAGCGACTTCGACTTCTTCGGACGCGAACACGCCGAGCAGGCCTACGCCGACGAACAGCGGATCATGGAGACCGGGCGTCCGATCGTGGCCAAGGAGGAGAGGGAGACCTGGCCGGACGGGACGGTCAGTTGGGTCTCGACCACGAAGGTCCCCCGGCGCGACGCCGACGGGGAGATCATCGGCACCTTCGGCATCTCCCGCGACATCACCGAGCGGCGCAACGCCGAGCAGGAGCTGCGGGAATCCCGCCGCGAACTGGCGACGCTGATGAGCAACCTGCCCGGGATGGCGTACCGCTGCCTCAACGACGAAGCGTGGACCATGCAGTTCGTCAGCGAGGGCTGCCTGGCGCTGACCGGGTACGCCCCGAACCAGCTCATCGGCAACCGGGAGATCAGCTTCGCGGACGTCATCCACGCCGGGGACCGCACCGAGGTCCGGGAGGCGGTCCAGGAAGCGGTCGCCGCGCGGGCGCCGTTCCGCCTGAGCTACCGGATCGTCTGCGCCGACGGGGACGTCCGCTGGGTCTGGGAGCAGGGGCGCGGCGTCTACGACGAGCGCGGCGAGCTGGTGGCGCTCGAGGGGTTCATCACCGACATCTCCGAGCGCGTCCACGCCGAGCAGGAGCTGCGCCGCAGCGAGAGCTTCAGCCGGGCGATCATCGAGCACCTGCCCCTGGCGATCACCGTGCGGACCCGCGAGGGACGCCTGATGACCTGCAATCCCACCTGGCAGCGGCTTTGGGGGCTGACCGACGCGGAACTTGCCCACCAGAAGTCCGACCAGGCCCCGCGCCTGCTCGAAGGCGAACTGCCCGACTACCTCGGGCCCTGGGCCGAGGCCGTCCGACGCGTCTTCCGCGACGGCGGATCGCTGCTGATTCCCGAGCTGCGCGTCCAGAGCGACCGAATCGGAACCAAGTGGCTCTCCCAGCACTTCTGCGGAATCGCCGGCGAGCGCGGCGAGGTCGAACGGGTCGTGTTCCTCACCGAGGACATCACCGATCGCAAGAACGCCCAGGAGCAGATCCGCCAGGAACGCGACTTCGCCAAACGCCTCCTGGACACCGCCCAGTCCATCGTGGTCCTGCTGGATTCCGAGGGGCGGATCATGCAGTTCAATCGCTTCGCCGAGACGCTCTCGGGCTACGCCGCCGGGGAGGTGCTCGGACGCACCTGGTTCGAGACCTTCGCCCCGCCGTCCCGGCGGGAGGAGGTCCGCAGCCGATTCCGGGACATCCTCCACGGCGGTCGGGGCGGCGGGGTCGAGCATCCGCTGATCACCCGCGACGGGCGCGAGCTGCTGATCCGCTGGCATACCTCCCTGCTCCACGACATCCACGACGAACCGATGGGCCTGCTGGCGATCGGGCACGACATCACCGAAATCCGCAAGAAGGAGGAGCAGCTCCGCCAGGCCCAGAAAATGGAGGCCGTCGGACGCCTCGCCGGGGGCATCGCCCACGACTTCAACAACCAGCTCACCGTCGTGCGGGGCTACTGCGACCTGCTGCTCAAGGAACTGCCCGCCGAGGACGCCAACCACGAGGCGGT
>CAYTQL010000142.1:0-5364 GCA_964439555.1 uncultured Planctomycetaceae bacterium
CGGGCGCCTTGACGTCCTCGACCTGGATCGCCCCGAAGCCGACGGCGAGTTTCTCGACCACGCCGATGAATTCGTCGGCGTCGTGCGTGTCGATGAGCAGCGGTTCGGCGGAGAGGTCGGCGAACTCGCTGAAGATCGCCGCCTTGCCCTCCATTACCGGCAGTCCGGCCAGCGGGCCGATGTCCCCGAGCCCGAGGATCGCGGTGCCGTTGGTGACGATGGCGACCTTGTCGGCGATGTTCGTGTAGTCGCGGGCCAGGGCGGGCTCGGCCTCGATGGCCTTGCAGACCCGCGCGACGCCGGGGGTGTAGACGATCCGCAGGTCCGTGTTGGACTCGATCGGGCTCGTGGCGACCATCCGGCACGCCCCGCCTCGGTGGGACTCCATCGCCACGTCCACCAGGCGGATGCTCTTCACGCCGTCCAGCGCCTCGACGGCGCGGCGCACCTCGGCGAGTTGATCGTCCCCGGTGGTAAAGACCGTCACCGCCGCGGAGAGAGCGTCCCGGGCGGGGTAGACCTCCAGCCCGGCGACGCGGGCGCCGGCGTCGCAGACGGCCGAGACGACGCGGGCCTCGACGCCGGGGGCGTTGAAGGTCACTTCGAGGCTGAACGGCGTGTTGCGTCCGAGACGGTCGTGCAGTGCGTCCTGAATGCCCATTGACTGCTGCCTTGCTTGCTGCGGGACTGCGGCGGAGCTCGCCGCGTGGCGAGCAAGCCGCGGATTATACCCGCCGGCGGGCGGCAGCGTAACCCCCCACGGCGTTCGCCGGGGGGTTCGGCGCTTCGGGTGCGTTCCCGCGTCCGCCGGCGCAATCCGCAAGCATCCTTTTGACGTTGCAGCGGTTGGGGAACATAATAGGCCCGGTTCACGAACCCGGGAACGAAGGAGCTGCCGATGACGCGGCACTCGACGATGCGCACCGCTCGGACCGCCCCCGCCGGGGCGGCTGTACTGTTGACCCTCCTGTCCGCCCTGGCGATCCTCGCCGGGTGCGCCCGCCCGCCCGACCCGCCGCTGACCGAGGCCGGCGAACCGGTCCGCAAGCTCCACGTCACCGGCGACGCCGAGCGCGCGCAGGTCGCCGAGGTGCTCAAGGCCAAGACCAATTACCGCTACCGCCTCCAGGTGCTCCAGGAGTACTACGAGCGGACCGGGCGGCTCTACAAGCTCCGCTGGGCGAAGCGCGAGCTGGAGAACCTCGAGGAGGCCCAGACCTTCACGTTCATCGGCGCCCCGCGGTTCACCGCCCCGGCCGGGGAGAACATCGACGACGCCGACGAGCGCCTGCTGGTGGAACTCGCCGTCGCCGCCCGCGAGGGGTACAAGGATGCGGTCGCCGCGCTGCAACGCTTCTACGCCGCAGACGACCAGGCCTTGAAGGCGCAGCTCATCCGAAACATGCAGGACCGGCTGGACCCGGTCCGCACGTACGATTACTTCCTGGCCGCGGAGATTCCCCCCGCCGACCTCGAGCCGACCTCGGTGATCCCCCAAGCCGAGGAGCGCTACGCCGAGGCCCTCCGCCTCCACAAGCAGGGCAAGCTGCTGCCCGTCGTGACCGACTACCGCAAGCAGCGGCTCGCGCTGCAGAAGTTCCGCAAGCTGATCCGCGACTATCCGCAGAGCACCAAGATCGCCATGGCGGCGTACTACATCGGCGACATCTACAAGGAGTACTTCCACGAAAACGTCCGGGCGGTGCACTGGTACGAGCGGGCGTGGCAGTGGGACCCGACGATCCCCAAGCCGGCCCGCTTCCAGGCGGCCACGGTGTACGATTTCCGCCTCCACAACCGCGCCCGGGCCGTCGCCCTCTACCGGGCGGCGATTACCCACGAGCCGTTCAACCGGAGCAATGTGGAGTACGCCGCCCAGCGGATCGCGGAGTTGACCGAGAAGTAGGGGGCGGGACGATGCAGGGCGCCACGCTCTGCGGCGAATCGCGCCGGGCCGGCCTGCAATCGCGCCTGCCCGCTCGCCTCTCCGGGGCGAACCGGCAGGAGGGGGGAACCGACGCGCGGCGCTGTTGTCTCCGGCAACCCTTCCCGGTGGTCGAAACGCTTTTCAACACTCTCCGCTTTTGCGGACGTTAAATCAGCGGCCCCCGGGCTTTCGCTCGCCGCGGGCCTGTTACGCGCACCCATACATCTCGGTGAATCCCATGAGACGACACATCCCCGTCCTGACGTGCCTCCTGCTGGCCGCGGCGACCGCTCCGGCCGACCCCCCCTCGCTGGATACACTGTCGGCGAAGCTGGAATCGCCCAAGGTCGGCGTCCGCATCGCGGCGCTGGAGACGCTCCAGACCGATCGCGTCCAAGGCGGCGAAGGCGACGACGAGCCGGCGCCGTCGAAGGAAAAGCTCCCCGACCCGGACGTGGTTCTGGCGGTGGGTCCGGCGCTGATGGAGGTCAACGGGCAGCGAGAGATCCCGGCCGGGCTGTTCGGGCTCCACGCCTACAAAGTCACGCCCGCGAGGGTCGCCGAGTACGGGATCGACTGCTATCGGCAGATCCACTTCCATCCCTCGGGCGGCTCGCGGGCGATCGGCAAGGACGGCAAGGTCCACAAGATGTGGGGCGAGATGCCCGTCTTCATCGACTGCATGGGCGACCGCTACGCCACCGCCACCGTCCTGAAGCGCAAGGACTATGCCGAGGTCTACCGGAAGATGGGCGCCAGTTACGCCAGGCAGTGCAAGACCGCCGGGCACGACGCCTACGTCGAGTTCTGGAACGAGCCGTACCTCAACTGGGCCTCGCGGTCGCACGGGTCCGGGCGGAACCACTACAACCCCAAGTGGTACGACCTCTCCAAGGCCAAGCCCGGCGGGAAGGTGACCATCAAGGGCTGGGATGAGCCCCTGGAGCACCTCCGCTGGCGCAAGCGCTGGGCCCGGGGCGAGGACGGGAAGATCTACTACGGCGTAGACATCCCCGAGGGCGCCGAGCCGGGCGACACCTTCCAGGGCGCCAGCCCCTCGAACTGGTACTTCACCAACCGCAAGAAGCAGACCTTCACCGTCGTCGAGCAGTGGGGCGTCTGGGACCCGACGCAGACGGGCTTCTGGTCCGGGCGGCAGAACCTCCAGTTCTACCTCTGGATGTTCAAGCCGTTCGCCAGGGCGGTCAAAGAGGTCTACCCGGAAACCCGGGTGATCGCCGGGTGGGACTTCGGCTACTCCCACGGCGACTGGAGCGTGTGGAAGGAACTCTACGAACCGCTGCTGGACGAGGCGGGCGAGTACATCGACGGACTGAGCGAGCACCACTACGGCATCCACCCGCGCTGGGTCCCGGTCTGGTACGAGGTCGCCACCGCCTACAGCATGTCCAGGCACGGGCGATGGGTCCGCGGGTACAACACCGAGTGCGGCGGCAAGCTCGACCCGGCCGTGTACGGCAAGGCGTCCCGCGACGTCACCGGGCTCGGCGAGGCCCGCTACGTGCTCACCGACATCATGGGCCTGCTGCACTACTGCCCCGCCAAGGGCGCCTCCCGCACGCACCACCACCCCGGCAAGGGCACGCTGGAGACGCTGAAGTTCTTCAAGCCCCTCCGCGGGCCGATGGCGGCGACCGAGGGCGCCGGCCTCGACGCCGACCGGGTGCTCCGCATCGCCTCCGTCCATGACGGCAAGCTGGCGGCGATCTTCTTCAACGACACCGACGGAGACATGACCGCGAGGTTGAAGCTTCAGGCGCCGGAGGGCACGACGTTCCAGGGCGGCTCGGTCCTGACCTACCCGGGCATGGGCAAGGAGGCCGTCAAGGGACGCGGACGGACCGAACTGACCCTCCAGCCGCTGCACCTGCCGGCGCGGCGGGCGGTGCGGGTGATCCTGGCGCTCGAGGGCGACGCGCCGCAACGGCCGCAGGTCGTCCGCAAGCAGGTCTTCGCACGCGAGGGCGTGCTCAAACCGGTCGCGAAGGACAAGCCGCTGACGCTGACCTTCAACCCCGACCCGAAGCTGCTCGCCGACGCCACGCACGCCTGGCTGCACACCGTCGCCGAGCGGGTGGATCAGGGCGAGGCGAAACTGGAGTTCCTCAACCAGCCCGGTCCGGACACCGTCGCCTGCGACGTGCCCCACGACCGCATGAGCGCCCGCCGGACGCTCGACCCCGCCGACCTGCGCAGATGGGCCGAAGAGGGCGTACTGACGCTCAAGTGCACCGCTGCGGGCGACGGCTGGCAGCTCGACGCCGCCTCGATCGTCCTCCAGGCGCCCGCGTCGGAATGACGTTCGTTCGCTATCCGCTGTGATGGACGAAGAGGAACGGGGTACGGCGAGTTCCTTCGTTCTTCGTGTTCGTCCGTCGCGAGTCAAGGCGATGGCGTAGCGTCGCGCGTGGATATCCGCTATCCTGAGCGGTCGGACTGCTCCGGGAGAGCCGTATGAAACGCAGCGAGATCAACGCCCGAATCCGCAACGCCCTGGCGTTCTGCGACACGCACGATTTCCACCTGCCGAGATGGGCGACGTGGTCGCCCGAGGACTGGTCGAAGGTCGGGCACGAGGCCGACGAAATCCGCGAGAGGCAGCTCGGCTGGGACGTCACCGACTTCGGCTCGGGCGATTACCCGGGCTGCGGGCTGCTGCTGTTCACCATCCGCAACGGGGAGCACGCCGAGAAGCAGAACCCCTACGCCAAGGACTACTGCGAGAAGCTCCTGCTGATCGACGAGAAGCAACTGACCCCCACGCACTTTCACTGGTCGAAGATGGAGGACATCATCTGCCGCGCCGGGGGCAACCTGGTGCTGGAGATCTGGATGGCCGACCCGGAGACCGAGCAGCGCCTCGACGACGAGGAGGTGACCGTCAGCATCGACGGGATCGAGCGGACCGTCGCCCCCGGCGAGCCGGTGGTGCTCCGCCCGGGCGAGTCGATCACCCTCCCACCGTACATGTACCACAACTTCTACGCCGAGCAGGGCGGGGGCATGGTCCTCGGCGGCGAGGTCTCCCGCGTCAACGACGACGCCCACGACAACCGGTTCCACGAGGCGCTCCCGCGTTTTCCCGCTATCGAGGAAGACGAACCGGCCCGGTTCCTGCTCTGCACGGAATATCCTGCGGCCACGTAGCTTACGGCGAACAGACAGGACGCCGGAGGCGAGAGGCAACCTCGGCGCCCCCGCGCGGAGCTTCCTCTGCTGCATGTTGGTCTTGTATCCTGCGCCCGCTTGGCTACCTTACCCAGCATGGAAACCACGATGCCAACGATGACCATGACGGATTTCGTCCGACCGACCGACCGCGGGCGGGCGATCGCCTACGACGTGACGACGGTGCTGCTGGGCTCGCTGCTGATGGCGGCGTGCGCCCAGGTGACCGTCCGCCTGCCGATCAGTCC
>CAYTQL010000142.1:5374-7942 GCA_964439555.1 uncultured Planctomycetaceae bacterium
TCAGTCCGGTCCCCGTTACCGCTCAGACCTTCGGCGTCCTGCTGCTGGGGATGCTTCTGGGCCCGAAGCGCGGTCCGGCGGCGGTGGGCGCCTACCTCGCCGAGGGCGCGGCGGGTCTGCCGGTCTTCGCCGGCGGGGCGGGTTCGCTGGTCTACATGGCCGGGCCGACCGGCGGGTATCTCGTCGGCTTCCTCCCGGCGGTGTGGGTCGTCGGCGTCCTCGCCCGGCGCGGGTGGGACCGCCGCCTGCTCAGCGCCGCCGCGGCGATGGGTCTCGGCACGGCCGTGATCTTCGCCTGCGGGCTCGCCTGGTTGTGGGCGTGGATGGGCTTCGCCCCGGTCGAGGCGCTGCTGACGGCGGGGCTGATCCCGTTCCTGCCCGGCGCGGCCGTCAAGATCGTCGCGGCGGCGGTGGCGTTGCCCCTGCTCTGGAAGCTGATGCCCAAGGGCGGTTGATCGGCGGAATCGCAGAGGGGCGGACCGGCGTCACGATCGGCGTTGCTGCCGGGCTTGACCCGTCCTGCCCGAAAACCTACCATCCGAAGCTTCAGGGCGGTCCGCTTACCGGCGGGCCGCTGTTGCTTGGAACGAAGGAGCTTTTCTCGTGCCACTGAAGATTGTTGTCTGCGCCAAGCAGGTGCCGGATACCGCCCGGATCACCGGCGATGCGATGAAGGAAGACGGGACCGTCAACCGGGCGGCCCTGCCGGCCATCTTCAACCCCGAGGACCTCAACGCGCTCGAGGAGGCCCTGGGCATTCGCGATCGCGTCGGGGGGACGGTGACCGTGGTGACGATGGGTCCGCCCGCCGCCTGCGAGCTGCTCCGCGAGAGCCTCTTCCGCGGCGCCGACGGCGTGGTGATGGTCACCGACCGCCGGGCGGCCGCGTCGGACACGCTGGCGACCAGCTATATCCTCGCCCAGGCGGTGCGGAAGCTCGGCGCCGATCTCGTCCTCTGCGGACGCCAGGCGATCGACGGCGACACCGCCCAGGTGGGTCCGCAGATCGCCGAGAAGCTCGGATACACGCTCGTGCCCTACGTCGAGCAGCTCGATCAGATCGACGAGAAGTCGCTTCGCGCCCGCCGGAACATCGGCAACGGGCGGCAGACGGTCTCGTGTGATCTTCCGGCGGTGCTGACGGTTCTCGACGCCAACGAACCCCGCCCCCGCGCCGCCAAACGCATCATGAAGTACAAGAAAGCCCGCTCCGCCGCCGAGATCGCCGCCGCCGTCAAGGCCGAGCAGCAGGACGCCGCCCCCGAGCAGCTCGACGCGGCGGTGAGCGCCTGCGCCGACGACCTCCGCACCAAGGGCCTGCTGATCGATCAGTGGGACCTCGACGACATCGACGCCGACCTCGCCTGGTGCGGGCGGGACGGAAGCCCCACGAAGGTTCACCGCATCCAGTCCGTCGTCCTCGCCGGCGGCGAGTACCACGAGTTCCCCCCGACCCAGCAGGGTTGCGACGACCTCATGGGCAAGCTGATCGAGGAACACACGATCGGGTAACCGGTTGATTGGTTAACCGGTCTACTCGTCCTGGTTGATTCGTGGACCGGTTGACTCGTGAGCTTCCGACCAGTGGTTGGCTCGAATGGCAGAAGGATATCTTCACTATGGGGCGGGGTTTTGAAGATCTGGACGTGTACCGGGAAGCTAAGGCATTCCGGCAGCGCCTATGAAAACTGACGAAATTGCTGCCGCACGAAGAACGGTACGTGTTGGTCCCGCAGAGACGAAGGGCGGCGCTGTCTGTGACGAACTGCATCGCCGAGGGCCACGGGAGCCGCAGCTTCCGGCACAACAGGAGCTACCTGCTGCAGGCGCGCGGAAGCATGTGCGAGCTTCAGGATGATTTGAGCGTGTGCGAGGATCAGAACTACTTCGAGATGCGGCACTTGAAGGACCTCCGAGCGCACGCCGTCCGGGTGGTCAAACTCATCAATGGCTACATCCGTCACCTGAACGGCCAGATCGTGCGGAAGTCATGCGATGAGGAGTAACGCTGCACAGCCGCCGTTACGAGCCCACGAATCAACGAGCCGACGAATCCACGAGTCAACAGATCAACGAACCAACCAGGTAACGAGATGATCGACGTCAATCGCAACGGCGACGTATGGGTCTTCGCGGAGACCGAAGAGGGCAAGCTCTCGGACGTTCCGCTGGAACTGCTGGGCAAGGCGCGCGAACTGGCCGACATCCTCGGCGTGAAGGTCGGCGCGGCGCTGCTGGGAAGCGGCGTCGAATCGCTGGCCGACGAACTGACCGCCTACGGGGCCGACAAGGTCTTCCTCGTCGACGACGAGCGCCTCGCGCCCTACCAGGTCGCCACGTACAGCAAGGTCCTCTGCGATTTGATCGAGCAGCACGCCCCCCAGATCGTTCTCTACGGTGCGACGCCGCAGGGACGTGAGCTGGCGCCCACCGTCGCCAGCGCGATCAAGTGCGGGCTCACCGCCGACTGCACCGACCTCCAGATCGGCGACCATACCGACCCGCTCAGCAAGCAGACACACGAGAAGCTCCTGCTTCAGATTCGCCCGGCCTTCGGCGGCAACATCA
>CAYTQL010000143.1:0-7929 GCA_964439555.1 uncultured Planctomycetaceae bacterium
CGCCGGCAAGGAAGACCTCGTCGTCGCCGGTTCCCAGCAGGAGGGTACCGACCTGCCCGAGCCCGAAGCGAACCTCGGCGGCGTCGCTGGCGACGCGGAGCCCGGCCTGGGAGAGGGTGACGGTGAGGTCCTCGGTGGTCGCGGAGAAATCGAGCGTGCTGACGCCGCCGGAGTCGCTGAAGCGGTCGGAGCTGAAGCCCGCCTCGAAGATGTAGGTGTCCGCCCCGTCGCCGCCGCTGACGGTGTCGTCCGCCCCGCCGGGCCCGCCCGGGGTGAGGGCGTCGTCCCCGCCGCCGCCGGTGAGTCGGTCGCCGCCGGCGCCGCCGGTGAGCGTGTCGGCGCCCGATCCGCCGGTGAGCGTATCGTCGCCCTCGCCGCCGTCGAGCGTGGAATCGGCCGTCGCGGCGGAGGCGTTGAGCGTGTCGTCGCCCGCGCCGCCGATCAGCGTCCCGCCGGCGTCGTTGGTGATCAGCGTGTCCTCGCCCTCGCCGCCGTCGAACTCCACGGCCACGCCGGAGACGCCCGAGGCGTCGAGGGTGTCTTCGCCCGCGCCGCCGTCGGCGATGATGGTCTGGAAGGTCCCGCTTTCCAGCGAGTAGTCGTAGCTCCACTCGCTGTACTCGACCGTGATCTTGTCGTCGTCGCCGGTGAGGGTGAAGCTCTCCCCGCCGTCGTCGGTGTCGAGGTACTCCCGGTCGCCGGCGCGGGAGCCGGAGTGGAGAACCAGCGCGTTGTTGTCCTCGTCCACGTGCGCCAGGACCGGCGCGACCTTCGGGGCGTTGTACTCCCACTCGGCGATGGTGATGTCCGCGAGGGTCAGGTCCACCACCCGCTTCATGATCTTCCCGACGAGGGGGATGGAGACCCCGACGTCCACGAAGACGTAGATTTCCGCGTAGGCGCGCCCGTGGATGTTGAAGAGGTTCGCCAGCCCGCCCGGCGCATCGTTGCCGGTGTAGTTCCACATGCTGACGAACTCGGAGGGGTGGATGCGCCCGTCGTCGTTGACGTCCTGGAGGTCGATTCCGGTGGTGAAGCCGATGACGCCGCCGAGCCCGGCCTCGACGAGCAGCAGCCACAGCGACGCCTCCAGCCCGATCTCGGCGCCGAAGGTCAGCTCGTCCTTCTCCTGCGGGTCGTCCCCGATGGACCAGTCGGCGACGTAGAACCCGTCGAACGCCAGCCAGGGGTTGCCCGTGTCGATCGCGCGGCGGATGCCGTAGGTGTCGTACCCGAAGCCGAGGTCCGCGGTGACGTTGAAGGATCCGACCGCGTTGACGTTGATCACCGCCGGGCCGAAGGTCAGCGTGACGATGTTCTGGTTGAAGCTCAGGTCGTAGGTCAGCAGCGGCAGCTCGTAGGTGAAGAGGATGGCGTCCCCGCCGGTCAGCAGGCTCATCCAGTTGCCGATGTCGATGATGTAATCGAGGATTTCGAAGCCGCTGCGGTCCTCGGCGTTGCCTCCCGAGGCGCCCTCGCCGCCGGAGGCGTCCTCGGCCGCCTGGTCGAGGAAGCTCTGGAGCCCGGCGGGCACGTCGTCGTCGGCGCGGTTGGCGCCGGGCGCTTCCGAGCCGAGCCCGAGGATGTCGCCGAGGAGGATTTCCCCTTCCTCGTTGAGCATCGAATCGACCTCGTCGGCGATGTCGATGATGTTCTGGACCGCATAGAAGAAAGCGGTGGGAATCTGCGAGTAGCCCATCAGGTCGGCGACGAAGTTGATCAGCCCCAGCAGGTTCGGATCGTCGAGCATCCGCTCGAGCCCGGGGATCGGGGCCAGGAGGGTATCGACCACCGGCTCGATCGGGTCGAGGATGTCGGCGATGTTGGAGGTGATCGGCTTGAGCACGTCGGAGACGAAGGTGCCCACGTCGATGCGCAGGTCCTCCAGGCCGATCTCGAAATCGTCCGCCCCGCTGGCCAGGTCCCATCCCCAGTCGAGGACGAAGTTCGCCTCCAGCTCGGGGAGCCCCTCCACGCCGAGCCCGAGCGAGAGTTCCAGGTTCACCTCCGCCTCGACGCCGAGGTTCGCGATGAAGAGGTCCTCGACGGGCGAGGAGAGGAGGTGGTTGAGCGTCATCCGCCCGGTGTTCTCGTCGCCCATCACATCGATGTCCAGGGACCCGAACAGCCCGCTGGGCTGGAAGCCCGCCTTGGACTCGTCGCGGTCGACGTCGGTGGCGGTGACCTCGAAGAACAGCAGCTTGCCCTCGGCGTAAAAGGGCGTGACCACGGCGTTGTCCAGCGGCTTGCCGTCGAGGAACGCGCCGATCTCCACCTCCAGCTCCGGGTCGGCGTCGCTCTCGTTGGTGGTCATGTAGAAGCCGTCTTCGAGGCTCAACCCGAAGCCGAAGTCGAAGCTCCAGTCGAGCTGGATGGCGAAGCCGCCGTCGACCTGGAGCCCGAAGGCCGGCACGTCGATCTCCAGCGGGATCTCCACCCCCGTCCCGAAGGCCATCCCGCCGAGATCGACGTTGAACTGGATCGCGTCGGCGTCCGCGTCGAGCTGCTGCTGATCGCCCGTGGGCGTTCCGCTGGCGGCGATGAAGTTCCACTCGTCGTCGTAGATGAACCCGTCCTCGGGCACGCGGTCGCCGAGGGCCCAGGGCTTGAGCCGTTCGCCGTCGACGTCGTACCAGCCGATCTCGACGTCGTCGATCTCGATGGCGCCGTCGGCGTTGGAATCGAGGATAATATCCAGCCCGTCGGGCCCGAAGACGTCCCAGAGGGAGCTCTGGAGCCACTCGAAGGCGCTGCCCGGCTCGTCGAACCGGTCGCGCAGGTCGGCCAGCCAGCCCTGGCGCATGTCGCGGATGAAGGTCGCAGCCGAGCCGAGCTTGTCGCCGATCAGCGGCAGGTCCACCGCCACCGAGCTGCCCAGCACGTCCTGCACGCCGCCGAGGACCACGTCGACGCCGTCGAGGATGTAGCTCGGGTCGTTGAGGATGCCCAGGAGCCCGAAGTCCCCGCCCAGCGCGCCGGTGATGTCCGGAACCGCGGCGGTGTAGACCAGCGGATCGTGCGGGCCGGCGTCGGGCGAGTCGATCAGGTGCAGGAGCATCTGCCTCAGGCCCTCGTCGCCGTCGGGCCCGTCGTAGGCGGGGTTGGTCGCCAGCGCCAGGTTCCCGATCCCGATGCCCAGCACGGAAATCGGCAGGTCGATGGCGAACCCGCCGGTGAGGGTGGGCAGCCCGAGGCTGTCGAGGACCTCCTCGTCGCCGAAGTGGAATTTCCCGTCGTCGACCAGGGCGCCGCCGGTCTGGTCGAGCCCGAAGGTGAAGGTGGCCTCGTCGCCGTCGTCGTCCAGCACGGCCGAGCCGCCGGAGATGCCGATGTCGAACGGCTCGATGAGCAGTTCGAGCCCGGAGGCGTCGATCCGGGCCCCGGCCTGGATGCGCGTCCCGGTGTCGTCCGAGACGTCGGCGGTGCCCTGGTCGTCGTAGTCGTAGAGGAAGAAGTCCAGCCCGGAGATTCCCTCGTCCTCGAGGCGGGAGAAGTCGATGCCCATCTCGAGCGTTGCGCTGACGAAGGCGTCGAGGGCGACCTCGCCGCCGGCGTCGACCCAGTCGCTGAGCCCCTGGAGGAACCCCCCGCCGCCTCCGCCGGCCAGGGCGTCCATCGCTGCGACGTCCAGCGAGAAGGCGAAGCTGTCGGAGTAGACCGCATCCCACTGGAGGTGCATGTTGAGCGTCTGCCCGTCGAGCCAGAGGGCGAAGGTCTGATCGTGCGGGTCCACCAGTTCCGAGAAGACGTCGGCGTCGTAGGTCGGCGAAAAACCGCCCAGCCCGTCGGTGAAGTTGTCGTCGACGATGCCCAGGGCGTTCTCGATGAGCAGTTCGACTTCCTGGATCACCCCGGCCGGGTCGGCGACGGCTTCTTCGAGCTTCGCGGCCAGGTCGTCCACGAAGCTCAGCACGTCCGAGAAGGAGCGGTTGATGACGGGGATTTTCGCGTTGTAGAAGGACGTCTCGTCGAGGGCGTCGCCGAGGTAGTCGATCGCGGCGCGGATGGTCTGGAGGATGCTCTCGAAGTCCATGTCCCGGATGTCGAAGACGTCCGAGAAGTCCGGGGTGATCACGATGACGTGATTGAGTTCCTTGAGGGCCTCGAGCTGGGCTTCGGTCTTTTCGCCCTGGGTGAACACGTCGATTTCCGACCAGTCGGTCAGGTCCGGCACGTCGATCGACAGCTCCATGCCCGCCAGGGCGGACGCGTCGATGCCGGGGATGGGCGAGTCGAACCGGAGGGACTTGATCGCCGCCTCGCCGTAGCCGGTGAAATCGAAAGTCAGCTCGCTGAACAGCGCGCCGCCCAGGAGATCGGTGAAGGAGAACTCCCGGTCGTCGGTGGTGGTCAGGTCGCCGTCGGCGTCGAGGGCGACCTCGGCGGCGGCGTAGAGGCTCACGCCGCTTCCGGAGCCCTCGCCGCCGGCGGTGAGCCCGATGAACCCGAGATCGGCGTTGAACGCCAGGTCTTCCACGTCCAGCCAGGCCTCGCCCTTGACGTGGGCGTTGTCGATCAGCAGCGTCAGCCCCTCCTCGCCGGTGGGCCCGTCGAGGTCGATCAGCCAGTCGAAGCCCGCCTCCACGCGGGCCTTGACGTCCACCGTCGCCGAGGTGCCCAGCTCCAACACGCCCCCCAGGTCGAGCCCGAGGTCCAGCGGGATGTCCTCCAGCCCGAACTCGTCGTACGTGAAGGCCCCGATCGCTTCCTGGTCCAGCAGCCCGAGGTCCACCAACCCGTAAAGGTCGAAGCCCTCGATGCCCAGGTCGCCGATCTCCACGGTGTCCAGGTCCAGGTCGCCCTTGAGAAGCAGCCCGTGGGCGATCAGGTCCGCCACGGCCACGCTGACCCCGGCTTCGGGGCTCAGCAGATCGTCCAGGTCGATCAGTCCGCCGGAGACCAGCCCCGTGCCGTCCAGGGCGTCTTCGGCGATCAGTTCCGCGCCCTCGAGGGCGGCGACGCTGATGTCGGTGTCGGGGTCGAACTCGCTGACGCCGATGAAGCCCATGTCCAGCAGCCCGGCGAGGTCGTGGAGCTTCGCATCGGCCAGGGCGTTGATGGAGACCCACTCCGCCTCGGCCGCTTCGTCGACGCTTTCGCCGTTCCCGTCCGCCAGCGTGATGCCCAGGGCGATCAGCGCCGCGGGCGAGATCAGGTTGGAGTCGATCAGGTCCTCGTACGAAACCCACAGCCCGTCGGGCAGCGTCCCGTCCGGGTCCTCGTAGGTCAGGTCGAGGTCGGCAAACGCCAGCAGGTCGGCGTCGATGACGTCCGCCAGGCGCAGGTCCACGGCGCTGGTCTCGAGCAGGGCGGCGAGGTCCACGGTTCCCCCGGAGACGATCCCCGCGGCGTCCAGCGCGCCGCTCTCGATGAGCCCCCGGGCTTCCAGGTCGCTCACCGTTAGCGTCAGTCCGCTCTGGAACTGGCTCAGCGAGAGCAGGTTGCGGTCCACGAGGTCCCGCAGCGCCACCTCGGGCAGGTCCAGCAGCCCGTTGAGGATGTCCAGCTTGGGCAGTTCGGTCTCCGGGTCGATCGCTCCGAGTTCCACGAGCCGCTCGAAGTCCGCCTCGCCGAGGTTCTGGAGGTTGCGCAGGTCGAACTCGTGGAGGTCGAAGTCGAAGAGGCTGGGCAGGCGCAGCAACTGGGTGGTCGGGTCGAAGCTGACGTCCATGCCCTCGGGCAGGATCCCCGCCTCGGTGAACTCGCGGATGAAGTCCTGCACGCTGCGGATCTGCCCGGGGTCGATCCGCGAGAGCACCCGCTCGTTGAAGGTGCGGGCGAAGTCCACCAGGTCGCCCAGCGTCTTGTTGATGAAGGGGATCTCGGTGGACATGACGTCGTTGCCGCTGAAATCCTCCAGCCAGTTGAGCGTCCCCTGGAGCATCGAGAGCAGGTTGCCCAGCGAGAAATCGCTGAACTCGATCAGGGCGTCGAGGTTCTCCTGGGAGAACTCGAAGTCGGGCCCGCCCGGGCTCATCAGCGACCCTTCCAGCCCCACCCGCGGGGTCAGGTCGCCGGTGGCGCCCAGCGCGACCCCGCCCAGCTCGGCGTAGAGCGGCAGATCGACGGCCACGGCGTTGTTCGGCTCGCCGGAGTCGAGCGTGTCGAACAGGCGGAAGGCCAGGTCGCCCGTGGAGAACAGCAGGTCCCCGCGCGCCAGTTCGTCGGTGTTGGCGTAGGACAGCCGCCCGCCCAGCGCCAGCGACATCTCGCCGGTCTCCGCGTCCTCCTTGCCCACGCTGACGGCCAGGGGGCCGAAGGCGGCGTCGACGACCAAGTCGTCGATCGAGCCGACCGCCTGGAAGTCGAAGTGGTCCAGTTCGAACGACGCGGCCGGGGAGCCGCCGGACCAGTCGAACACGAGCGTCGCCAGCACGTCGTGGGTGACGGTGATGTCCAGCGTCCCCTCGGAGTCGATGCTCAGTCCGAGGTTCGCCGCCTCCGCACCGAGATCGATGCCCACCTGCCGCTCGAAGCTCCCGTCGGTGGCGAAGACGATCTCGATGGTGTCGGTGTCGGTGATTTCCCAGGACAGGGCGCCCGCCTGGCCGCCGAGGGTCTCGAACCAGACGGTTTCCAGGTAGGAAAAGAGCCCGCCCATCGTCGGGTCGCCGGAGGAGTTGTAGTACCCCTCGTCGTCCGTGCCCAGCGGGATGGTCTCGTCACGGTCGAAGCCGGTCTCGCCGAGTTCGGGCCGGAGGTAATGGCGGATGTAGCTGCCGACATTGAGGATCGCGTCCATGCCCAGCAGGCGTTCGAGAGACACGTCGGTTCCCGGGAGCATCTCGGAGAGGAAGGTCCCCGGGTTATCGACGTTGCCCTCGTCGTCGTAGGTCCGCAGCAGCGAGCCTTCGAAGCCCTCGATCGTCTCGCCGAGATAGTCCAGGGCCTCGAAGGCGAGGGCGTTGAGCACGTCGCCGTCGAGTTCGCGCAGGTCGGCGTCGAAGCCGGGGCTCAGTTCGCCGTCGAAGAAGTCGCTGTCGGCGAAGGTCACCGTCGCGAGGGGGGTCGAGCCGAGCTTGATCGGCAGCTCGACGTTGACGCGGTTGAGGTGCGGATCGCCCGCGCCGTTCTCCGTCGAGTCGTACGAGAACTCGCCGTCCTCGTAGAAGACCGACCCGCCGAAATCCAGCTCCACCACGCCGGCCGAATCGGTGCCCAGGCTCATCGAGCCGTAGCTGACGCCCGCGTTGAAGTCGTGGGTGCTGAACGACGCGTCGAAACTCAGCTCGTCGAAGTCGAAGGAGAACTCGCCGCTGCCGAGGTCCACGCCCATTCCGAACTGGAGCAGCGCCTCGAGCGAGACGTCCCCGGTCATGTCGGCGTCCAGCGCCAGGCCGACGTCGCCGAGCTGCGTGCCGAGGTCCACGGTGAAGGTCTCGTCGAAGCTGTACGCGCCCTCGAAGTCGATGCTCAACTCATCGCCGACGACGTTGACGGTGAGGAAATCGTCCCCGGCCGAGGCGCTGATGCCCGGGAGCGTCGGGACGTAGTGGTCGGTCAGGAACGTCCCCAGTCCGGTCCAGATGTCCGACGGGCTCACCGAGCCGTCCTGGACGCTGTTCACGCCGGTCCAGTTGACCTCGTCGAGGTAGTCGAAGACGTAGGAGTCGATGTCCAGGTACGCTTCCAACCCGGTCGCGGTGGGTACGTCGATCAGGCCGTTGTCGTTGCCCGAGCCGAAGAAGCTCTCGACGTCCCGCCCGAGCGTGGGGATTTCGATGTCCAGGAGCCCCGCGTCGAGGAGGCGCTGCTTGAGCTCGCCGACGGCGTTGGCGAGGTTCTCCAGCAGGCTGCGGATGACGCTCTCGGCCAGGCCGTCCAGCTCCCCGGTGATATCCGGCGCGTCGATCAGGACCGGGGCGTCCGCCCCGGCGCCGGGGGCGCCGAAGAGATGCTTGAAGACCTGCTCGAGCCCCTCGTTCGTCC
>CAYTQL010000144.1:0-7912 GCA_964439555.1 uncultured Planctomycetaceae bacterium
CGTCCACTACGAGGACACCGCCCGCGAGCTGTGGCGTCAGACGGGCGGCGAGATCGACTGCTTCGTCGCCGGGGTCGGCTCGGGCGGGACGCTCCAGGGAATCGGAACCTTCCTCAAGGAGCACCGTCCCGGGGTGCACCTCGCGGCCGTCGAGCCGAAGAACGCCTCGGCCCTGCTCGGGCACGAGCCCGGGCTGCACCAGATCGAGGGCATCGGCGATGGGTTCGTCCCGGCCGTGCTGGATACGTCGCTCGTCGACGAGGTTATCGAGGTGACCGACGAAGACGCCATTGAGACCACCCGCGGGCTCGGGCGCGACTCCGGGCTGCTGGTGGGCATCAGCTCCGGGGCCAACGTCTGGGCGGCCCGCCGACTCGCCCAACGGGGCGACGGGAACATCGTCACCATCCTCCCCGACCGCGCCGAACGCTACTTCTCAACCGCGCTGCTCTAGGCGTTGCCCGGCCTGCCGCTTCGGAGCCCGGGAGGGCGCCGCCCCTACTCCGCCGGGAACGTACGCCCCGGCGGGCGCGCCGGCGATGAAGGCTTCGAGCAGTTCGTAGGCGTGGGCGTCGGTGTACTGGACGGGGGGGTGCTTCATGGTCCAGGCGCTGACGGCGTCCAACGGACCGCTGAGCCCGCGGGTGCGGGCGAGCTTGCAGCAGCGGATCGCGTCGATCGTCTCCCCGGCGCTGTTAGGCGAGTCCTCCACGCTGAGGCGCAGCTCCAGGTTCAGCGGCACCCCGCCGAAACCCTCCGCCTCGATCCGCAGGAAGCAGACCTTGTTGTCGTTCTGCCAGGGGACGTAATCGCTGGGTCCGATGTGCACCTGCTCCGCCGGGAGCGGCGCGTCGAGCTGGGACTGCACCGCCTCGGTCTTGCTGATGCGCTTCGAGCCGAGCCGGGCGTGGTTGAGCATGTTGAGGAAGTCGGTGTTCCCGCCGGTGTTGAGCTGGTAGGTGGCGTTGAGCTTCGCGCCGCGTTCGTCCATCAACCGGGCGAGCACGCGGTGGACGATCGTCGCGCCGACCTGCGCCTTGACGTCGTCGCCGATACAGGGGATGCCCGCCTCGGCGAACCGCTTGGCCCATCCGGCGTCCGACACGATGAACACCGGGATGCAGTTGATCAGGCTCACGCCCGCTTCGAGGCAGCATTCGGCGTAGAACTCCGTGGCCTGCTGGGAGCCGACCGGGAGGTAGTTCATGAGGATCTCCGCCCCGCTGTCGCGCAGGAGGGAGACGACCTGCTGCTTCGTCGGCTCGGGCGTCTCAGCGACCACGAACCGCCGCTCGGGCGGGTAGTCGTTCATGTGCTCGGCCGCCCCGTCGAGGACCGGACCCATCTGCACGACCACGTCCTCGGTGCGGAAGGCGTCGAAGAAGACCTTCGTGTTGTTCGGCGGAGCGAACAGCGCTTCGTGAAGAGGCCGGCCGACCTTGCGGGCGTCGATATCGATCGCCGCGACCACCCGGATGTCCCCCGGGCGGAAGCCTCCGAGCTCCGGGTGCGCCAAGCCCACGTGCCACGGGCCCTGACCGTTCGTGGACCCGACCGCGTGGGCATAGTGGTAGATCCCCTGGACCAGCGAGGATGCGCAGTTGCCGACGCCGGCGATGGCAATGCGGATATCGTCTCTCATCATGCCCTCAATGTCGCGCCGTGCGATCCCTCGTGGCGCAAAGATGGTCTGAATATTGTATGGAAATTCTATGAGCACCGCGCGAGGGCGTCAACCAATCCCGGGCTTGCGCGGCGCAATCTCCGGGCGCGGCAACGACTTACGGCCCCGCGAACGTTTCGCCCGGCTCGAGGAGCAGCAGGAACTCCTCGTTGCCCCCCTTGCCCCGCACCGGGGAGGGCATCACCGCCCGCGGGACGAACCCGGCGT
This sequence comes from uncultured Planctomycetaceae bacterium, assembly GCA_964439555.1. Taxonomy (GTDB): domain Bacteria; phylum Planctomycetota; class Phycisphaerae; order SM23-33; family SM23-33; genus CAYTQL01. Next base: position 1,892 of record CAYTQL010000144.1, read on the forward strand.
CGGCGAGGCGCATGCACACCTCGCGACAGACCACCCGCGACTCGCCCGGGTCGAGCCGCTTGCGCCCGCGCTTCCGGCCGAGCTTGCTGAGCTCGTAGAGCGGTTTGAGCAGGGAGACGATCCGCCCGCCAGGCCCGAGCCACCCCGCCGCAGCCGGAACGCCCCGGACCTGCGGCGTCCACGCCAGGTCGATCACCACCAGGTCCGCCGGCGCGGGGCAGGGGGCGTGGAGTACGTTCGTCCGCTCCAGCACCACCACGCGCGGGTCGTTACGGAGCGTCCAGGCGAGGTCGCCGTACCCGGTGTCCACCGCGTAGACCTTCGCGGCGCCGCGGCGGAGCAGGCAGTCGGTGAAGCCCCCCACGTTCGCGCCGAAGTCCGCACAGCGCTGCCCGGCCGGGTCGACCCCGAAGGCGTCCAGGGCGGCCGCGAGCTTCAACCCGCCCCGGCTGACATAGGCTCGCTCGGAAGTCATGAATCGAAAACAGCCCGCAGCGCCGGTCGCGCCGCGGGCTGAGAGAAGGTCAGCCCCCCCCGGCGGGGGCGCTACTTCGCCGTCGCCTCGTTCAGACGCCGGGCGAGGTTCGCCTTGCGCCGGGCCGCGGTGTTCCGGTGGATCGTATTCTTCGCGGCGACCTTGTCGAGCTTCTTGTAGCAGACCTTCAGCAGGTCGGCGGCCTCGTCGGTGCGCCCGTCTTCGAGGGCGTCGTCGAACGCCTTGACCGCGGACTTGATCTCTTCCTTGCGCCAGCGGTTGCGGCTGCGGCGCTTGGCGTTCTGCCGAATGCGCTTCTTGGCGGAAAGCGAATGGGCCACGAACTCATCTCCTGTCTGTGCGTCGGTGGTGTACCGGCGCGGGCCGCGCCGGTGACAAGCGGTGCATTATACAGTCTTCGCGCGTCCGGGCAAGAGGCATCGGCGCGCAAAGCCAAGCCCCTCCGGCGCGGGAAATCCGCCCGGGAGGGCACTACGCCCGTCAGGATTCGAACCTGAGACCTCTTGCTCCGGAGGCAAGCGCTCTATCCAGCTGAGCTACGGGCGCATCGCGAACACCGGATTGTCTCCATCGGGGCACTTCGTGTCAACTACTTCGTTTCCGTCCCGACGTCCATCGCCTGCACGCGGCGCAGTTCCGCCTGGCGGTAGCGGCGGATCGCCAGGAAGGCCCCGCCGCCGAAGAGGGCGACGCCCAGCGCGCCGAGCAGCACCAGCGGGTACCACACGCCGTAGGGCTGATCGCGCAGGACCGCGGCGACTCCCGCCCCCAGGCTCGCGAGCCCGGCGAGGCTCAGCAGCCCCATCGCCGAGACCACCTGCTTCCGGGCGCGTCCCCTGACCACCAGCAGCGCGAAAAGCGCCGAGAACAACCCGATCACCACGCCGCCGACGCCGCCGATGTACCCGCCGACCCGATCGGTCCACCACGCCTCGCCCCCACCGCCGAGGGGCGACTCGCCCGGCGTCTGCACCGCCGCGGCCAGGCGGAGGGTTTGGATCTCCAGCGAGTCCAGGGCGACCTCGCCGCGCCCGGGCAGGACGATCCGCAGGTGCAGGGCGTCGGGGGCCCGCCCGCGGGGGTCGAACGGCAGGGCGAAGCGGGACCACTCGCGGTCGCCGAGGAGCTTGCGCATCGGGCCCGACTCGGCAAGCGTGCGCGTGAAGTACTGCTCGTCGCCGAAGCGGGAGAGCAGTTCGAGGTACCCGGCCGGGCGAACGTCGGTGCAGCGGATGCGCCCGACGATCCGGTATCTCACGCCGGTCTGGGGCGGGTCGGACAGCTCCAGGAGCGTCGCCTCCCCGCCGGTCAACCCGTCGGCGTCGACCCGCAGCGACGCCCCCTCCGCGCGGACGCCCTCGGGGAGCATCTCCGCCGGGATCTCCGGCGGGTGGAACCGGCGCACGGTGCGCCACGCCGCGCCCCTCTCCGCCCCGGCCGCCGACGACGCCAGGCACGCCAAGATCGCCAGGATCGCAGAAATTCGCTTCGGGCAGTTCATGGTTCCCGCCTTTCTCTCCGGTAAGCCCGGAGGATGTCCGTCATCACGTTGGGGGCGAGTTTCCCCTCCGCCAGGAGAATCCGCAGCTTCCGCTCGAACTCGGACTCGACCTCCTGCGATTCGATGATCTCGATCTTCTGGATCAGCCGGTCGAGGCGGAGGCGGATCGTCGGGTAAGAGACCCCGTAAACCTTCGCCAGCGCCTTGAGCGACCCCGACGCGAAGACGAATCGCTTGAGAAAGCCCAGATCTTCCTCGTCAAGCTGCCGGATCCAGGATGGAACGATTTCATTCATCAACCGAAGTATACGCTTCGGTTTGATTATTGTCAATACAGAACTAAATAAAGTTAAGAACAGCCGCGACTCGGGGGCGTTTCGTCACTCGAGCGTCGGACTTCGGGCTTCTCCGCGTGGCGGAGCGGGGGGCGTTCGGCGCGTCGGGCGAGCGGGCGGAGCTTCTGCGTCCTGCGGCGGACGGCGGAAAGTGTGCGCCGAATTGGATACTTTGCCCGCGTTGTTCGATAGTATAAATGGTACCGTACGTTGCGCAGTTCGAGTCCATCCATGAGCGGGGTATCCAGCGTGAAGCGAACTCTTCAGGCCGGTCTGGTTTTGTGCGCCGCGGTCGCGGCGTCGGGGGCTGCCGATGCAGCCGAAGGCGTCGAGGCGATCACCCGTCCGAGCGTCTCGCGGACGCTGAGTTTCGTCCGTCCCGGTCGGGTGGCGGAGGTCCTCGTCGAGGAGGGCGACCGCATCGAGCCCGGGACGGTGCTGATTCGCCTCGACGACCGGGTCGCCCGGGCCCAGCACGCCCAGCTCAAGGCGCAGGCGGAGGATGATGTCCGCGTCCGCGCCGCCAAGGCGCAGTTCGATCAGAAAAAGGTCAACCTCGAGATGGTCAAGGACGCCTTCGCCAACGGGGCGGCCACGAAGCTGGAAGTGGACAACGCGGTCCTGGATGTGAAGATCGCGGAGTTGTCGCTGGAGCTGGCGAAGTTCGAGCGGTCCCAGGCGAAACGCAAGCTTGCCGAGTCGGAGCTCCAGTTGGAGAACATGCGCCTGGTGAGCAAGACCGACGGGACGGTCCGCCGCGTCCTGGTGGAGGAGAACGAGTCGGCCGACGCGCTGGAGGACGTGCTGGAGATCGTGAAGATCGACCCGCTGCACGTCGAGGCGTACGCCCCGCTGACGCTTGCCCGGGGGCTTTCGGTCGGTCAGGCGGCGTCGGTGCTCTTCGAGGGGGAGTCGGTTCCCGGGAAGGTTACCTTCGTCGACGAGCAGGCCGACCCCGCCTCCCGGACCGTCCGCGTGCGGGTGGAGGCGCCCAACGCCTCGCGCCGCCCGGCCGGGGAGGCCGTCCGCGTCATCTTCGGGTCTGCGGAGGGAGGCGACGATGGCTGAGCAGAGCGAACCGCGACCCGACCGCCCCACCGGCGACCCCCAGCGCGATTCGCCCGGTCGGCAGGTCCGCATCGAGGTGGACGAATCGCGCCTCGAGACCCACTACACCAACGCCTTCCGCGCCAACGGCTCGCCGGAGGAAGTGCTCATCGATTTCGGGCTCAACACGGTCCAGCCGCCCCTCGGCGGCACGGGCGGTGCGCGGGTGAGGGTCCGCCTTTCCGACCGTCTCGTGATGAGCCCGTACACCGCCAAGCGGCTCGTGAAGGTCCTCGGCGAGCTGGTCCGCCGCTACGAGGACCGCTACGGCGAGTTGGAGCTGGACGTCGCCAAGCGCCGCGAGGACCCGATTCCGCCGGGGCCCATGCCATGACGATCAACGATTCCCACGTCAAGAACGCGGTCCCGCCCCGACTGACGCCGGGGCAGCTCATCGAGCGCCTCCGCCGCTTCCAGGGCCCGCCGCACCAGTTCCTGCCCAACCTGCTCGCCGAGCAGTGCCGCCTCGCCGAAGCGTCCGCCGGGGCGATCCTCTCCACCGGCGAGCAGCAGCCCCGCCTCCTGGCCGTCTGGCCGGAACCGGAAGGCGAGGAAGCGCCGGCGTGGCTGGCTTCGCTGCCCGAACTCGCCCGCGAGGCGACCGAGGAACAGGGCCCGGTCGTCCGCCCGCTCCAGGATTCGACCGACCTGTACGACCAGCCCGCGCGGCGGAACATGATCGTGATCCCCCTGCGCGGGGCGAACGAGCAGATGCGCGGGGTCGCGGCGTATCTCGTGGAGACCGACGACCCGCAGCGTCTGGCGGTCTCGCGCGAGCGGCTGGAGCTGACCAGCGGTCTGCTGGACCTCTACGAGATGCGCCTGAGCCTGGAAGCCTCCCAGGGCAAGCTCAGCCGATTGCGCGGGGCGATGGAAGTCCTCGCGTCGGTCAACGAGCACAACCGCTTTCACGCCGCCGCGATGGCGCTGTGCAACGAGGTCGCCGCACGGTTCGCCGCCGAGCGGGTGAGCCTGGGCTTCCTCAAGGGCCGGTACGTCCACGTGCTGGCGATGAGCCACACCGAGAAATTCTCCCGCAAGCAGCAACTCGTCCAGGACGTCGAAAGTGCGATGGAGGAGTCGCTCGACCAGGACCTCGAAGTGCTCTACCCCGCCCCCGTCGAGGCGGCCGTGGTCAACCGCACCGCCCAGACGCTCTCCCAGAAGCACGGGGGCGCCTGCGTGCTGACCCTCCCGGTCCGCGTCGAGGGCGAACCCGCCGCGGCGCTGACCGTGGAGCGACCCTCCGACCGCCCCTTCACCCTCGCCGAGGCCGAGGCGCTGCGACTGACCTGCGACCTGTGCACCGCGCAGATCACCTCCCTCCGCGAGCACGACCGGTGGTTCGGCGCCCGGGCGGCGTCGAAGGCCCGCAAGGGGCTCGCCGCAGTGCTCGGCCCCCGGCACACCTGGGCGAAGCTGATCGTCCTGGCGGTCATCGCGGCCGTGCTGGCGCTGGCGCTTATCAAGGGCGACTACACCGTCGCCGGCGATTTCGTCACCCAGCCGCGCAAGCGGCGGGTGATCGCGGCGCCGTTCGACGGGTTCCTCAAGCCCGCCCCCGAGGACGTCCGCCCCGGGCGGAAGGTCCGCGAGGGCGAGGTGATCCTGGAGATGAACACCGCCAAGCTGCAACCCGACCTGGTCCAGCTCCGCGCCGAGGCCGCCCAGTACGAGGGCGAAGCCATGAAGGCCATGGACGCCGGCGACACCGCCCAGCGGGACATCGCCCGGGCGAAGAAACGCCAGGTCGAGGCCCGGATCCGCCGCATCGAGCAGAAGCTCGCCGACGCGCAGATCCGCGCCCCGGTCGACGGGGTCATCCTCCAGGGCGACCTCCGCGCCGAGGGGGAGAGCCCGAAGAAGACCGGCGATGCGCTGCTGGAGATCGCCCCGGCCGGCTTGCGCGCGGAGTTGCAGGTTCCCGAGGACCGCATCGCCGAGGTGGAGGTCGGCTCGACGGGGGAGGTCCTCGCGGCCGCCCGACCGAGCGAGCCGATCCCGTTCGTCGTCGAGTGGATCAGTCCCATGGGCGAGCCGGTCGAGGGCGAGAACGTCTTCCGGGTGCGGGTGAAGCTCGAGCGGGTTCCCGACTGGATGAACCCCGGGATGGAGGGCCTCGGACGGGTCTACGTGGACCGCCGCCCCTACGGATACATCTGGACGCGCCGCCTGGTGAACTGGATTCGCATGAAGCTCTGGTAAGGCGGTTGACCGCCTGCCGGAAACGCCTTCGGACGGAGGGACGTCTTCGTCCCGCGAGCAGCAGCGCTGCTCGCACTGCGGACCCGAGTCGACCAACGAACAGACGAGCCAACGAACCCCGTGCCGATCGAACGCCCGACATTTTCCGAGACCTGGTACCGCGTGGCGGAGCTGAAGCCCCGGCTGCGCAGCGCGGTGCAGGTCTATCGCCAGCATTACCGCGGCCAGATGTGGCACGTGCTGCACGACCCCGGGGCGAACCAGTTCTTCCGGCTCAACGAGTCGGGCTACCACTTCGTGGCGCTGCTGGACGGGCGGCGGACGGTGGCGCAGGTCTGGGAGGTCTGCAACGAACAGCTCGGCGACGAGGCGCCTAC
>CAYTQL010000145.1:0-7902 GCA_964439555.1 uncultured Planctomycetaceae bacterium
GCGGATCATGGTCAACGTGCTGATCATCGCCGTCTACGTCATCGTGGTGGACATCGTCTTCCGCGCCTTCTTCACCGAGGTGCACAAGGACATCGCCGCCTACGTCGGGCTGATTATCACCAACTGCATCGTCCTGGGGCGCCTCGAAGCCTTCGCCAGCAAGAACCCCCCGCTGGTCTCCCTGGCCGACGGGCTCGGCGCCGGGCTGGGCTACAGCTTCATCCTGCTGCTGGTGGCGTTGGTCCGGGAGCCGCTGGGCTTCGGGACCTTCTTCGGCTACCCGATCTGGCAGGACTGGATGCTGGAGAACAACGCCACCTGGGTGATCCTGATCATGCCCCCGGGCGCGTTCTTCGTCCTGGCGATCTGGGTGTGGGTCGCCAAGAGCATCGGACTGATGGGCGGCGCCGACGCCGATGCGAAGGGGCAGACCAAATGACCTTCCTGCCCCTGGCCGCCCAGCCCGACCTGTCCTACGGCGCGATGCTGCTGGTCATCCTGAGCAGCGCCGCCCTGACCGACAACATCCTGCTGACCCGCTTCCTGGGCATGTGCCCGTTCCTCAGCGTCTCCCGGCAGATCAAGAGCGCCTTCGGGATGGGCCTGGCGGTGACCTTCGTGGTCACCTTCACCTGCCTGCTGAACTACCTGCTCTACCGCTACGTGCTGCTCCCGCTGGGCGAGGCGTACAACCTCCCGGCCGAGAGCCTGAAACTGATCCTCTTCATCGTGGTCATCGCGGCGTTCGTGCAGTTGATGGAGATGCTCATCGAGCGGCTGAGCCTCGGGCTCTACTACTCGCTGGGAATCTTCCTGCCGCTGATCACGGTGAACTGCGCGATCCTCGGCGCGAGCCTGTTCATGGTGATTCACGTGCAGGAGAATCCGGACTTCGATGCCCTGCACGCCCTGACCTACGGCTTCGGCGCCGGGGTGGGCTGGATGATCGCGATCATCCTCCTGGCCGGGATTCGCCAGCGACTGAAGCACTCCGCGATCCCGAAGGGACTGGAAGGACCGGGCATCTCCCTGATCATCACCGGGATCATGGCGATGGCGTTTCTGATCTTCCAGGGGATGATAAAACTGTAGAACGACGGTTGATCGGTAAGGACGGGAGCGACGCGTCCCGCCGCCGACCGATCGACCAGACACTCGAGCAACCGATTCGCCAAGGGAAGCGATGCTGCAAGTACTGATCAGCGCCGCACTCGTCTTCGCCGTCTCCGGCATCTTCGCCGGGCTGCTGGTGGTCGCGGAGCGCTACCTGATCAACTACGGGACCTGCCGGATCGACGTGAACGAGGAGAAGAGCCTGGAGGTCGAGGGCGGTGATTCGCTCCTGATGGCGCTGAAGAACAACGACATTTTCCTGCCCAGCGCCTGCGGGGGCAAGGGCACTTGCGCCTACTGCAAGTGCCGCATCCTGGAGGGTGGACCCCCGATCGCCCCGACCGAGAGCCCGCTGCTGACCGAGGACGAGCAGGACGAGGACGTCCGCATCGCCTGCCAGGTCAAGGTTCGCAACGACCTGCGCATCCGCATTCCCGAGGAACTGCTCGCGGTGCAGCGTTTCCGCGGTCGCGTCGAGCGCATCCGGGACCTGACCCACGACATCAAGGAAGTCCGCATCGAACTGATCGAGCCGGAGGAAATCCGCTTCACGCCGGGTCAGTACGTCCAGCTCGAGGCCCCCGCCTACGACAAGAACCCCGAGCCGGTCTTCCGGGCTTACAGCATCGCCAGCCCGCCGAGCGACACCCGGCGCCTGGAGCTGATCATCCGCCTGGTGCCCGGGGGCATTTGCACTACGTGGGTCTTCGAGCATCTCGCCGAGGGCGACGAGGTCGCACTGACCGGGCCCTTCGGCGACTTCGCCCTCTCGGAAACCGACGCGCCGATGGTGTGGATCGCCGGGGGAAGCGGGATGGCGCCATTCTGGAGCATCCTGCGGGACATGAAGGAAAAGGGCCTCGCCCGCCCCACGCGGTACTTCTTCGGGGCCGTCCAGCCGCGGGACATATTCTACCTCGACGAACTCGGCGCCCTGGAGGAGGAGCTCGACTGGTTCGAGTTCCTCCCGGCCCTGTCGGGCGAGGACCTCGGCGACTGGTCCGGCGAGACCGGGCTGATCACCGAAGTGGTGGACCGGCACATCAGCGTCGGCTGCCCGGATGAAGGCTACCTCTGCGGCTCGCCGGGAATGATCGACGCCTCGATCAAGGTGCTCAACGCCAAGGGCATCGGCGAGGACCGCATCTACTACGACAAGTTCGCCTGACGGAGGTGCTTCGATGAAGCTCGGCCCCCACGACCAGCGCGTGATGGAACGTCTCGCCCCCGGCGCCCTCTGCCGGGACGGCTTCCTCGGCGACGACCCCCGCCCCTTTCACGAAATCATCGACGCCGACAGCGCGACCGTCGAATCGCTCGGGCTCACCCACGACCAGATCGCCGACACGCTGGAGCGCATCTGCAAGCATGCCGCCGAGGCCGCCGGCGCTCCGGTACACCCGGGCGAGGGCCTCACGGCCGCCTTTCGCGAATCCATGGGCCGAATCCCATGCCCTTGGGGCGGTCATGGGGTGTTTCCCAAGGGAGAGGTGGAACTGAGGGACGAGAAGAACGACCGCACCCTCCGCTTCACTCCCCTCTCGGTCCACCTGATCCGCCGGCACGGATTCTACGAAGGCCGGGGCGGACGGTATCGCATCGAGCCCGCCCAGGCCGCCGAACTGACCGAGCGGCTCGGGGGACCGTCCTCGGCGGGATGATCCGGTTGCCCGGTCGACCGATCAGTCCGTGACGATTCCCGGAACGTCGCGGTCAAGACGCCGGCCGCCGCTACTCGCTCATGGGGCGTCCGGTTGCGTAGCGGTATCCCGCTCCACGGCCTGGCGGGCCTTGCCGAGGACCGTCCGGATGCGGGTCATCAATTCGGTGAGTTTCTGCCTCATCACGGCCGCGTCTTCGCCACGGCTCTCACGGAAGCGAACGAGCAGGTCGCGGGCCTTGTCCAGCGCGTTGCCCAGTTCGTCCCGGGCCTCGGCGAAGCGGTCTGCGGCGTCGCCTTCGAGCGTATCGGACCTCTCCTGGAGCTTGTTGAACTCCCCGCGGAGGCGCTCGATGCTCTGTTCCATCCGCCGCGCGAACTGTTCCCGCACTGTCCCGGTGGGCTCCACCGCGTCGTCGGCCTCGTCCAGCAAGTCCTTGGCGGTGGTCAGGCGGTCATTGATGTGCTCCTTGAGCGACTCCATCTCTTCGCCGCGGGTGAAGCGGAACTCCTCGACGGCCCCGGCTTCGAGGGCCTGGAGAATCTCCTCCGCCTCACCGGTCTTCTTGCGGACCGTGTCCTTGACGGCCGGGGCGGCGTCGGCGGCGCGCTTCCGCAGGCGGGCGATGCGGGCCTCGAACGCCCCGATCCGACTGCGGACCTCGCCGCGGAACTCCGCGGGGCCCTTGTCTTCGTCCACCGTGGCGGACTCGTCTTCGCAGCCCGGGACCACCAGCAGCAGCCCGAGCACCAGCAATGTCGTAACATGTCGCATGGGCGCAGCCCCTTTCCGTTCATCCGAAGTGTATGGACCGGACTGCGTCGAGTCGATTCGTAGCGCGGATATCCGCGCGGGGCGCCCCGGCGCGCGTCGCACGAGTGGATGCGTGAGCGAATCGGCGGGACGGCGAGACGAGCAGCCGATTGAATCGCCCCCGCCCAATCGCTACGCTCTGGGCATGCAGTCGCGCAGAGCGGAAGGACCGGCCGCGGGCCCGATCGGCGTGTTCGATTCCGGGCTCGGCGGGCTGACGGTGGTGCGGGAGCTGGCGACCGCCCTGCCGGCCGAGCGCATCGTCTACCTCGGCGACAGCGCCCGGGTCCCCTACGGGACGAAGTCCCTGGAGACCGTCCGCCGCTTCGCCCTGGAGGACATCGCTTTCCTCCGCCGATTCGATCCGAAGCTGATCGTGGTCGCCTGCAACACCGCCTCCGCCGCCGGCGTCGAGGCGTTGGAGACCGCCGCCGAGGTGGCGCTCGTGGACGTCATCCGTCCCGGCGCCGCGGCCGCGGTGGCGGCGACGAACGGGCCCATCGGCGTGATCGCCACGGAAGCGACCGTCGCCAGCGGAGCCTACCAGCGGGCCATCCACGCCCTGGACCCCGACCGCGAGGTGCTCGCCCAGAGCTGCCCGCTGCTGGTGCCCATCGTGGAGGAAGGGCGCGAGGAGGAGGACCCCATCGTCCTTCACGTCCTCTGCGACTACCTGCGGGCGCTCCAGCGGGCCCGCCCCGGGGCGCTGATCCTCGGGTGCACGCACTATCCACTGCTGGCCGCGTCCATCGGCAAGCTGATGGGCCCGGAGGTGGCGCTGGTCAGCTCGGCCGCCGCGGCGGCCGGGGAGGTCCAAACGCGCCTCGACCGCGCCGGGCTGCTGCGGGAGTCCTCGGATCCCGGCGAGCTGCGCTGCTTCACCACCGACAGCGCCGAACGCTTCGCCCGCCTCGGGCGACGCTTCGGCGGACGGAGCATCGATCACGTGGAGAAGGTCGGCGCCGACGAGCTGGAATGCCCGACTCTGACGACGGAGCGAACATGAACGGACGACACCCAGTGGGCCCGGCGCTGGCGGCCGCGGCGATCCTCGCGACCGGGGCGGTCCTCTCCGGTTGCGGCGAGACGATCAAGGCCCCGCGCCTCCAGGACATCGTGGAGGAGCTCTTCGGGCCCGCCCCGCGCCAGCAGGTGCGGATGGCCTTCGACCCGGACGACCCCGACCGACGCCGCGAGGGCGTGGTGCAGCTCTCCGAGAACGACTGGGGGCTCCAGGAACCGTACCTGGAAGGCTATGCCACGCTGCTGCGGAACGACGAGGACGCCGGCGTCCGTGCCGCCGCCGTCCGCGCCCTGGCCAAGGCCGGACCGGCCGCCAAACCCTACGCGCCGGAAATCATCGACGCCCTGGACGACCCGGCGGAACTGGTCCGCTGGGACGCCGCCCTGGCGCTGGGCGACGTGGTCGTCCCCGAAGCCGTAGCGCCGCTGCGGGCGCTGGCGGTCAACGACGAGTCCTCCGACGTCCGCGCCGCCGCGGCCCGGAGCCTGCGGAGCTACTGCGAGCCGTCCGCCATCCGAACCCTGGTCCGCTGCCTGTACGACGAGAGCTTCGACGTCCGCTACGCCGCTCGCAACTCGCTGATTCACCTGACCGGGCGGAACAAGGGCTATCGTCCGGAGGACTGGGCGAGCGTCGTCGAGGGCGACATCCCCCTGGACACCCGCGCCGAGGAGCCCCACGAGCGGCCTTGGTGGGACTGGATGGGCGTCACCGAGCCCGGCGAAGAGCCGATCCGGGAGGAGTGATGCGGGCCCTGGTCTTCGACGGGCAGAACGTCCGGTTGGACGAGAACTACCCCCGACCCCAGCCCGGGCGCGGAGAGGCGCTGGTGAAGGTGACCCTCGCGGGCGTCTGCCGGACCGACCTGGAAATCCTCCGCGGGTACATGGGGTTCCGCGGCGTGCTCGGCCACGAGTTCGTCGGCCGGGTGGTCGAGGGGCCGGACGCCTGGAAGAACGCCCGCGTGGTCGGAGAGATCAACTGTATCTGCGGGACCTGCGATCTCTGCCGCCGCGGGCTTTCCAACCACTGTCCGAACCGCACCGTCGTCGGCATCGAGGGGCATGACGGGGTCTTCGCCGACTACGTCGCCCTCCCGGTGCGCAACCTCCACCGCGTCCCGGACGGCGTCTCCGACGAGCACGCCGCGCTGATCGAACCCCTTGCCGCGGCCATGCAGATCCCCCGCCAGGTTCCCATCCGGTCCGGCGACTCGGTGGTGGTCCTCGGCGACGGACGTCTCGGCCAGCTGGCCGCGCGGGTCCTGGCGCTGCACGCCCGTCCGCTGCTGATCGGGCGTCACCGCGCGAAGCTGGACGCCGCCGCAAAGGCCGGCATCTCCACCGGCGAGGAGTCCGAGTTCACCCCGACCGGCGAGACGGACCTGGTCGTCGACGCCACCGGCGCCGCTGAGGGATTCTCCCTGGCGATGCGAACCGTCCGCCCGCGTGGGACCCTCGTGCTCAAGAGCACCTTCGCCGCCGAGAGTGGGATGAACCCCACCCCGCTGGTGGTGAACGAAGTGACGGTGATCGGCTCGCGATGCGGGCCCTTCCCGGACGCCGTCGAGGCGCTGGCGGGCGGGGCGGTGGACGTCTCGGCGTTGATCTCCGCCCGCTACCCGCTGGGCAAGGGCGTCGAGGCGCTCCAGGCGGCCGGCGCCCCCGACGCGCTCAAGGTGCTCCTGGATGTCGACTGAGCCCTACCGCCACGAGACGCTGCCCGGCGGACGGCGCGTCGGGCGGTTCCCCGCCCTCGTCGAATCGGGCATTCCCCACCTGGTGACCACGGCCGAGGGCTTCGACGTGTATGCGGCGCGAGAGGACCGCGCGACAGGGGCGCGCGAGGCGACCGACGCGCTCGACGGCGGACCGGTCGCCTTCTGCGAGCAGGTCCACGGCGGGCGGGTGCTGGTAGCCCGCCGGCCCGGGCTCGTCGGCGCCGCCGACGGGCTGGTGACCGACCGCCCGGAACTCGCGCTGGCGTGCTTCAGCGCCGACTGCCCGCTGATCCTCCTGGTCGAGGCGGGCTCGGGGGTCGTGGGCCTCGTTCACGCCTCGTGGCGGGCGACGGTGCGCGGGGTTGCCCGCGCTGGGCTGGCCTCGATAGCGGCGCTCGGCGCGGACCCCGGGGCCGTCGTCGCGTGCATCTGCCCCTCGGCCGGGCCGGAGCGGTACGAGGTCGGCCCCGAAGTCCGCGCCGAAGCACTCGCCCGCCTGGGATCCGACGCCGCAGCGCATTTCCGCCCCCGCGGGACGAAGTGGCTCTTCGATCTCTGGTCGGCCAACGCCGCCGCCCTCCGCGCCGGCGGCGTCGCGCCCGGGCACATCCACGTCGCCGGCGTCTGCACGCTCGCCGACCCGCGCTACCCCAGCCACCGTCGAGCGAACCAGGACGCGGGGCGGTTCGTCGCCGTCGTCAAACGCGGCGAGAGCGGAGCGCCGCGGTACGCTCAGGCGAAGACGACCGACGCGTAGCCGACGGTGGTATCGTCCGGTCGATGGGGCTGGAGTCGACGGACGATCTCGTAGCTGTTGGTGTACTTCAGGCAGAGACCCTTGCGGGCGCCGAGCTCGCGGCAAGCGGCGATCGTCGCGGCGATGGCCCCGGCCCCGCAGGCGTTGCGGTGGGTTTCGGCCTCTTCGATAACCGCGACGGGGTCCATCTTCTCCATCAACTCGATGATCCGTTCGTCGTTGGCCTCGGTCGCCCGGACGCCTTCCTCGCCGCGGCCGAGGTAGTGCCCGAAGTGCCCTCCGTGGTGGGTCAGGTCGGTGCTTCCGACGACGACGGCCTCGGCGAACCGCTCGGAGAGCACCTGCCCGACGAGGTCGCCGACCTCCTGCGCGAGGGGCGTCGGCGGGACGGCGATCGGCACGATCGTCGCCTCCGGCGCCAGCAGGCGGACCAGCGGCATCTGCACCTCCAGGGAGTGCTCCTGGGCGTGCACCTCCGAGCCGGCGCGAAGCGCCCCGCCGACCTCGTTCAGCGCCGAGGCGATCTCCTCGTCCACCGCCAGCTGCCCCAGCGGCGTCTCCCACGCCCCGGCGGGGTAGACCTCGCCTTCCCGGACCCGCCCGGTGTGGTCCGCGCCGAAAAACACCACCCTCCGCAGCGGCTTGCGGGAATGCAGCGCCTTGAGCGTCAGGGCCGCCAACGGGCCCGAAAAGGCCCACCCGGCGTGGGGGACGATGCCCCCGTAGAGCGTCTCGGGCAGGTCGTCGGGCGTCTCGACCCGCTCGAACAACTCCCGCGCCCGCGCCTCGCACGTGCCCGGGTCCGCTTCATAGA
>CAYTQL010000146.1:0-7898 GCA_964439555.1 uncultured Planctomycetaceae bacterium
AGGTCCGCCGCCTCAAGGCCTCCGGCGAGGCGCTCTACGAACTGGTCCGACGCGACGGTCAGTGGCGTCTGATCGAGCCGGTCAGCGCCAAGGCGGACGACCAGGCCGTCGAGAAGCTGCTCGAGGAACTCTCCGCCCTGAGCGCCCGGGAGTTCGTCAGCGACGACCCGGCCGCCATGGATCGTTACTTTCCGGCCGCCGGGAACGAGCCGCTGGTGCTGGAAGTCCACCTCTCCGAGCAGAAGCGGCCCACCGCCGAGACCGCCCCGGCCACCGCGCCGGCCGACGAGGTCCGCAGACTGGTGCTCGGGAAGACCGTCGGCGAGAACGTCTACGCCCGCCTCGACGACGGGCCGACCGTCTTCAAACTCCCCAAGACGCTCAGCGAGAAGCTCAGGCCCGAAGCGGACGACCTGCGGGATAAGCAGGTGCTGGACGTCGCCCCCGGCCGGGTCAACGCCGTCGAGCTGACGGTCCCCGGCGGCGCCGCGAAGCTCACCCGCGCCGGGAGCAACTGGCGCGTGCAGATCGGCGAGTTGAAGGGCCCGGCCTCGAGCAACGCCGCGATGGACCTGCTCGACGCCCTGGGTGCGCTCGAGGCGGGTTCCTTCGCCACCGGTCCGGCCAAGGCGGCCGCGAGCTTCGACGAACCCCGCGCGAAGATCACCCTCCACCTCGAGGACTCCGAGCAGACCCCGACGCTGCTGATCAGCAAGGCGAGCGTCGCGGGCGTGAACACCTTCGTCAGCCTGGCCGGGGCGAAGACGGTCTTCGTCGTCAAGCAATCGGCGATCGAGCCGCTGCTGAAGAAGCCCGCGAGCTACTGGTCCCGCCGGCTCGCCCGTGCGGGCGCCGAGGAGCGCATCGCCCGCGTCGAGGTGACCGGCCCGGGCGGCAGGACGGTGCTGGAGCGGAAGGACGGGACGTGGATGCTCGCCGAGCCCATCGAGGCCGAGGCGGACCCCGACGCCGCCGGCAAGCTCGTCCGCGCCCTGCGGACGGTCAACGCCGAGACGATCGTCGCCGTGGGCAAGAAGCTTCCCGAGCGCTTCAAGCAGGCCCGCGAGAAGCTCGTGGTCGTCGCCCGGCTGGAAACGCCCCCCCCGGCCACCGCGCCGGAGACCCGGGCGACCCAGCCCGCCGCCCAGGAACAGCCGCCGACGATCCTGCTGACGGTCGCGCGGATCGACGGCGTCGTCTACGCCTGGGCGACCCCGACGCCGCTGTCCGACGCCGCCCCGGTCGGGAAGGTGACCTCCGAGTTGTGGGAGACCCTCACGGCCGAGCTGCGGCAGCGCGAGCTGATCGGGTGGATGCCGGAGCAGCTCGATTCGGTCCGCGTCGCCCTGGACGGGAAGGAATACGAACTGACCCGCGGCGACGACGACGCCTGGGGGCTCTCGGTGGCGTTCCTCGAGCCCGACCCGGTGAAGATCAAACCGTTCCTCGAGGCGCTGAGCGGCCTGGAGGCCGAGCAGTTCGCCGTTCACGGGAAGGTCAAGCCCGCCGCGTTCGGGCTCGATAAGCCCTGGTTCCGCCTCGTCGTCACCGGCGGGGAGGGCGAGCCGGTCACCGTCACGGTCTCCGGGACCGGCCCCGACGACGGCGCACGCTACGTCCGCCTCAGCGGGGTCCCCGGCGTGGCGGTGGTCAAGCGCGAGACGCTGGAGAAGCTCGCCAAGCCGGTCAAGGCGCTGGCGAAGTAGCGCCCGCCCGGCTCGCCACAAATCGCCCGCGTCGGCGTTATACCCCGTGAGACGCCGCGCCAACGAACCTGCGCCCGCGGTGTCCGCAGAGTGAGACGTCTTTGGTGTTGGGCCCGTGGGTCCTTCGGCGCTTTGGTGGAGTCCGACATGCGCAGAACGTTTTCGGCATTACTGGCGATCGCCTCGTTCGTCGGCGTCGCCCGCGCCGCGGCGCCCGAGCACCAGCTCGAGCGGCTCGTGGCGGAGCTGGAGGTCGAGGCGAAACGGCGGATGGACGGTCAACCGGTCAACCCCGTCATCGAGCGGAAGCTCAAGGCGCTCGCCTACGACGCCGCGTCGCTCAAGACCCTCCAGCGCACCCTCGCCAAGCGCGACCCCGACGCGGTGAGTGTTTTCATGGCCTACCGGCTGCTGCGCCCGCTGCTCAACGCCAAGCAGGAGGTCATCGCCAAGGCGTTGCCCGCGGCCAAGGCCCTCCGGAACAAGTTCAGTTGCTACAAGAAGCCCCCCACGTACACCCGCGAGCAGCTCGCGCGACTCAAGACGCCCGGGGGCAACCCCGACTCGGCCGAGGCGATGCGCCAACGCGCCGTCGTCGAGAAGCGCCGCGAGGAGAAGCTCGCCAGGGACCGCGCCGCCGCCTTCCACAACGCCCAGGTCGCGGAGCTCGATCGCGTCTGCATGCACCTGATGATCCTCTCCGGAGAGACCGCCGCCGACCGCGAACTGCACCGGCTGGTCACGAAGTCCGAGGAGGAGAACCATTGGCTGTGGTACGAGGTGCTCGACCTGCTCCGCCGGGAGTCGAAGTTCATCTCGAAGGAGCGGGCCGAGTACTGGTACGACGAACTGAAGAAGTGGGGGCTCGAGGTGCACCTCAAGAAGGACCGCTACCTCGACCGGGGCGAGGTGAAGATCGACCCGGACGGCAACTCGCGCTTCGAGCGGCCCGTGGCTTATACCGGGCGGCAGATTCTCACCACGGCCAATTTCGTCGCCACCACCGCCCGCAAGCCGGCGATCAAGGTCCCCTCCCGCAAGCAGATCGACAGACACCACCGCCGCCGACGTTGAGGTCAGGGGGTTTCGTTGGGGCGGGGGCTCCTCCGCCCGCGCCGCCGCTGCTTCAGCCTATGGTCGGAACGTTCAGCGAAATCAGGTGCCGCCGACCTTCGCGGTCCACCTCCAGCGTGGTGAGCGAGGCGTTGGCGAAGTGGATGCCGACGTTCAGCGGGTTCGTCCATCCGCAGAAGGCCTGAACAAAGACGCTCAGCGGGGCGTGATGGGAGACGATCGCCACCGACTCCCCGCCGCCGAACCGCTCGAGCAGCGCCCGCACCGCGCCGGAGACCCGCCGCCACTGGCGCTCGCGGTCTTCCGGCACGGCCGCCCAGCGATTCCCCCGGACCCCGGGCGGGGCGGCGAAGTCCGGGAACCGCTCGCCGAGTTCCTCGATCGCCGGGAGCGGCCAGTCGCCGGGGGCGAAGGGCGTGTGATGGTGTTCGTGCATCGCCGGGAACAGCTCCCCCGGCGCCCCGCAGGCGACCCGGACCGCCTCGGCCGTCTCCAGGCACCGCCGGTACGGGCTCGTCAGAATCCGCGTAAGCCCCGACCCCGCAAGTTGTTGCCCCACCGCCTCCGCCTGCGAACGCCCCCGGGTCGTCAACCCGCAATCCGGACCCACGACCAGGCCGGCATTCAACTCGCTCTCCGCATGTCGGACCAGGTAGAACCGCATGGGACGCATTGTAACGCCTCGCCATGCCGAAGGAAGCACGCCCGTGCGGGCGATCGAGCAGCGCAGAGGAAGGGCCCGGCGCGGGGTGCGCCGGACCCGGTGCCTCTGGGCGGAACTCCTCGTTGAAAGCGCGCCCTCGAGCGGCGAACTCGGGGCGCGGCTCCCAGTTCGCTGCTTCTACTTTTCCACGAGCTTGTAGGCGTAGAGGAACTTGCGGTCCTTGGCGTAGAGGCGGTCGCCGACGAGGGCGGGGTGGGAATAGGTGCCCTTGGAGATCATCTTCTTCCCGAGTTGCTTGGGCTCCTCTTCGTCGTAGGCCAGCAGGACGAAGCTCCCGTCGTCGCCGAAGCACATCGCCCGGTCCTTCGAGACGATGAAGAACACCAGCCCGGTGATCGAGGGCTCGCGGTCGTAAATCCACAGCGTCTTGAGCTTCTTGTCCATGTCCAGCAGCAGCAACGCCTCCGAGGCCGCGAGAATCGCCTCGCCGCCGCCCCAGACGACGGGGGTGGCCATCTCCGGGTAGACGTCCTCGTTGAGGATGACCGAGTCCTTGTCGATCTTCCCGCCCTTCTTGAAGTTCCACATGCGGAGCATCTCGTCGGTGGTGTTGAGCACCAGCTTCCCGTCGACGACGACGGGGTCCGGGACGATGTAGCCCGAGTTGGACTCGACGAAGACGGACCAGAGCTTCTTGCCCTTGTCCAGGTCCCAGGCGGTCATGTCCATCGCCTCGACGCCGATGACCTGCTCGACGCCGCCGAGCTTCCCGGCGGTGAAGCTGGAGTAGTTCACGCCGCCGCCCGTGGTCATCCAGACGGTCTTGCCGGTGCCCGGGTCCAGCGCGGCGACGGAGGCCTTCATCCCGCCGGGGTTGATGATGAGCTTCCCGTCGGCGATCAGCGGGGAGCTGGAGAAGCCCCAGGTGGGCACGTCGCCGCCGAAGTCCTTGACGTAGCTTCGTTTCCAGTCGACCTTCCCGGTCTTGACGTTCAGCGCCAGGACGTTGCCGAAGGCGTCGAGAACGATCGCCTTGTCTGCCCAGAGGATCGGGGTCGCCCGCGGGGCGGGTCCGTAGTCCATCTCCTGGGTGTTGACCTGCTTATGCTCCCACTTGACGGCGCCGGTTTTGGCGTCGTAGGCGCGCCAGTAGTCCATCTTGCCCTCCTCGTAGTCGGCGATGACCACGAGGTCCTTGTTGGCGGCGATACCGGCGTTGGCCTCGCCCTTGACGGGCTTCTTCCAGAGCAACTTCAACTCGGGCATCTTCTCCGGAACGTCCGGGGAATGGGCGTCGCGCCCGGGTCCGCGCCACTGAGGCCAACCGTCCGCGAGCTTCGAATCGGTCTTGTTCGAGCCGACGACCTTCCTGGCCGTCTCGGCGGTTTTCTCCGCGGCGGTCTCGGCCGCTTCGCCGGTCTTCTCGACGGCGGTTTCGGCGGCCTCGGCGACGGTTTCGCCGACCGTCTCGGCCGCCTCCTCCAGGCCCGCCGACAGCGGGGCGCCGAGAAGGGCGAGGGTCAGAAGCAGCGCGGCGATCCTGATGTGTTTCATGGTCATCTCCCAGTGTCCTGCGTTCGAATAATGCAGTGTATGCTGCGGGCCTCTGCCCGCCCTTCCGGACCCGGCCGGGCCCGCAAGGTTTGGATAGAACCCACGCCGGGGGCGGCGGATTCGCAGTTTCGCCCCGGCGGGAAGCCCCGCTCGGGCGGCCTGGTCTCTGTGACCTCCGTGCTTCCGCGGTCGGTCGGTCCATCTCAGCCGCCCTCGACGATGTCGCGGGTGTCGCGGGCGATCATCAGTTCCTCGTTGGTGGGCACGATCCAGACCGGCAGGGCGGACGGGTCGGTGGAGATCGCCCCGCACTCCCCGCCGACGGTCCGCTCGTTAGCGGGTTCGTCGAGCGTCACGCCCAGCCCGGTCAGGGCGCGGCAGAGGCGGGCGCGGACGGGGACGGAATTCTCGCCGATCCCCCCGGTCAGCACCAGCGCGTCGGTTCGTCCCATGGCGGCGTGATAGGCGCCGACGTACTTGACGATCCGGTAGACGAACATCTCGACGGCGAGCTCGGCGCGTTTGTCGCCGTCGTCGATCG
Organism: uncultured Planctomycetaceae bacterium; assembly: GCA_964439555.1. Lineage (GTDB taxonomy): Bacteria > Planctomycetota > Phycisphaerae > SM23-33 > SM23-33 > CAYTQL01. The sequence goes on from CAYTQL010000146.1 coordinate 5,540, forward strand.
CGCCGAGCAGGTCGCGCATGTCGTTGCTTCGCCCGCTGACGCCCAGCAGCCCGGACTGCTTGTTCAGGGCGGTGTCCACCTGCTCCGCGCTGAGCCCGCGCCCGATCATGTAGGGGAGGACGGCCGGGTCGATGTCCCCGCTGCGGGTGCCCATCATCAGCCCGGGCAGGGGGGTCATGCCCATGGAGTGGTCCACGGCGCGGCCTCCGGCGACGGCGGTCATCGAGCAGCCGTTGCCCAGGTGGGTGGTGATGAGGTTCAATTCGCCCGGATCACGCCGGAGCAGTTCGGCGGCGCGGGCGGCGACGTAGCGGTGACTGGCGCCGTGGAAGCCGTACTTGCGGACGTGGTGCTCGGCGTACCAGCGTTCCGGGACCGCGTAGCGGTACGCCTTGGCGGGCATCTCGGCGAAGAAGGCGGTGTCGAACACGGCCACGTGGGTCGCCTCCGGCATCGCCTCGCGTGCGGCGTCGATGCCGGCGAGGTTCGGCGGGTTGTGCAGGGGGGAGAGCTCGAAATTCCCACGGATGACGCGAAGGACCTCTTCATCGATCCGGCGCGAGCGGTTCATCGCCTCGCCGCCGTGGACCACGCGGTGCCCGACGGCGTCGATTTCGCCGATTTCGCCGAGGACGCCGATGTCGGGGTCGGTCAGGGCGTCGAGGATGATCCGCATCCCCGCGGTGTGGTCCGGCGCGGAGACGCCGCGCTCGACGTCCGCGCCGCCGCCGGCGTGGCTGAGGGTCGCCTCCTCCGAGCCGACCCGTTCGAGGACGCCTTTGGCCAGGACCGACTCGTCGGTCATCTCAAAAAGGCGATACTTGATGGAACTGCTGCCGCAATTGACCACGAACGTCTTCATCTTCAGCCTCTGCCGGGGGACTGCACAAAGGCGAGGTCCGGACCCTCGCCGGGAGACCGTACAGCATCCGGACCGGGCGCCGTCCTGTCAAGGCGGTTGACAGGCGGTTGACGATCCGAGCGGTCGAACGGTTAATGGGGGGACGCCAGTCCACCGGTCCACGAGGCAGCCAGCGAATGTCCGTCCGCTTTTTCCGGGAATTCCTTCGCAATCCCAAGCACGTCGGGGCGATCGCCCCGTCGAGTGCGACTTTGGCGCGGACGATCGTCCGTGGGGTGGGCCTGGCGGAGGCGGAGCTTGTCGTCGAGTACGGGCCCGGAACGGGGGCGTTTACCCGTCACATCCTCGAAGCGATGAAGCCCGAAGCCCGCTTCCTGGCTGTGGAGCAAAGCCCCGAGCTGGCCGCGAGCTTCCGCCGGCGGTTCCCGGAGGTGGAGCTGATCGAGGATTCAGTGGAGAATCTCCCCGCCCGGCTCGCCCGCCGGGACGTCGACGCCGCGGATACCATCATCTCCGGGTTGCCCTGGGCGGCGTTCGACTTCGCCCTCCAGGACCGCCTCCTGTCCGCGACGCTGGAGGTCCTCCGCCCCGGCGGGCACTTCACCACCTTCGCCTATCTCCAGGGGCTCCTGCTGCCCAGCGGCAAGCGGTTCCGGGGGAAGCTCGACGAGCACTTCGCGGCCGTGTCCCGCAGCCGGATCGTCTGGCGGAACCTCCCGCCGGCGTTCGCATATCGCTGTCGGCGGTAGCGGTCGGGCGGGCGCTGCTCGCCCCGCGATCCGGTCGAAAATCCCCGATCCGCCGATAACCCGCGGACGGAAGCTGTGTTCAACCCAGGACAGAAGGTGCTCTTTGCGCGCCCATCGGCCCGTTGTTCCGGTGCGCGCTCATGTCGTTTGACTCTCGGATTCGGAGCAAATCGAATGGCCGAACAACCGGAAAACCGGACCGGCGCGTCCCCGGAGGGCGTGATCAGTCAGCAGGACGACATCGCGGCGGTCAAGGCGCTGAATGAGGCTTACCAGAAGATGACGCGCGAGCTGGGGCAGGTCATCGTCGGGCAGACCGACGTGATCGAGGAGGTGCTGGTGGCGGTCTTCTGCCGCGGCCATGCGCTGCTGGTCGGCGTGCCCGGGCTCGCCAAGACGCTGCTGATCCGCACGCTCTCGGAGGTGCTGCACCTGAGCTTCAAGCGGATCCAGTTCACCCCGGACCTGATGCCCTCGGACATTACCGGCACCGATGTGCTGGAGGAGGACCGGACCACCGGCAAGCGGGTCTTCCGCTTCGTGCACGGGCCTCTGTTCTCGAACATGATCCTGGCCGATGAGATCAACCGCACGCCGCCGAAGACGCAGGCGTCGCTGCTGGAGGCGATGCAGGAGCACAGCGTCACCGTCGGCGAGGAGACCTACAAGCTCCCCGAGCCGTTCTTCGTGCTCGCCACGCAGAACCCGATCGAGCAGGAGGGCACCTACCCGCTGCCCGAGGCGCAGC
>CAYTQL010000147.1:0-7811 GCA_964439555.1 uncultured Planctomycetaceae bacterium
ATGCTCTGCCGGGTCAACCAGCTCAACCACAAGACGCTGCTGTGGGGCGCCGACAGCGACGACGGGTTCACCTGGACGCTCCGCCCCGAACCGTTCGAAATGCCCGACGACCCCGTCTGGCGCGAGGCGGCCAGCACCGTCTACTACGACCCGCGGGTGACCTTCATCGAGGGGGCTTACTTCGTGCTCCTCGCGGTGCAGTCCACCAGCGAATGCCGCGTCGCCCTCTTCCGCTCGCCGGACCTGGAGTCGCTGGAGTTCGTCAACTATGTCAACGCCCCGGACAACCGGAACATGGTGATCTTCCCGGAGAAATCGCGCGACAAGCGCTTTCGGCGCCTCGAGCGCCCCAACCTCCCCTCCGGCGGGGGCAAGGGCGACATCTGGCTGTCCCACTCGCCCGATCTGATCCACTGGGGCGACAGCTACCGCGTGGTCCGCACCGCCGACGTGTGGAACTACGGCATCAGCGGCATCGGACCCTCCACCGTCCCCTACCGCACCGAGGAGGGCTGGCTGATCCTCTTCCACTGCATCATGAACAACTGCACCACGCGGGAATACTCCGTGGCGGCGGCATTGCTGGACCTCGAGGAGCCCTGGAAGGTCCTTCACGTCACCGACTACCCGATCCTCTATCCCGAAGCGGAGTACGAGATGACCGGGTTGGTCGAGCACGTCTGCTTCCCCTGCGGGATGATCGCCGAGGACGACGGGTCCGTGAAGGTCTACTACGGCGCGGCCGACACCGTCCAATGCGTGGCGACCGGCACGCTCGACGAACTCATCCACGCCTGCAAGAACTGGTGAGGCGCCGCTCCCACTTCGCGATCGACGGACAGTCGAGGCGCTGTGGCCCTATCCGCCCGGCTGGAACGGCGGGGTCGTCGCGATCAGCCCGCGGGCGTCGGTGAGCGAGAGGAACCCGCAGGTTTCCTCGCCGCCCAGGCGCCCGATCGCGCGGTTGCCCTCGATGCGGGCTGCCTTGCTTATCCAGCGTCGCTCGAGCCAGTTGCCCCCGTCCCGGGTATAGCAGAGGCGGGCGGAGCGGATCGGCGAGGGCGCCTCGAACTGCGCCCAGGCGGCCTCCGCCTCAACGCCGAACTGCTCGATGCGCGCCGTCGGCCGGTCGCGTCCGACGCAGGCGTCGGCAAAGGCGGGGATTTCCTTCTGCCGCCAGGGCGCGGAGTGGTTGTGCGGCAGACGGACCTTGAGGCAGTAGCTCGCCGGCCCCTGCGTCAACTCGGCGGACTCCCGCGTCGAGGGCAGCGGGAAGACGATGTCGTTGGTCCCGTTGACCCAGAGCGTCGGGCAGCGGACCCCGGGCAGCCAGTTCTTCGGGTCCCACAGCTCGAACCACCGCTCGCGCCGGGGCAACGGCGCGTCGGACATCATTCCCGCACGGTCCTCGCCGGGCCCGATGAACCCGCAGCCGTAGACGAGGATCGCGAAGGCGAAGCGCGGTTCGACGCCCGCGGCGATGCACCCCAGCACGCCGCCCCAGCTCGTCCCGGTCAGCCCGATGCGCTCCGCGTCCACCGCCTCCAGCGACCCCAGCAGCGACCGCCCCAGCAACACGTCGGTCACGGCGTGGTACATCCACTGTTGATCGACCGGCCGATTGAGCTGGGCAAGCCCGCCCCAGCCCGGCGGGCCCGCGTGGGTATGGCGGACGCCCTTGCTCACCCGTTGCCCGACCGGCACGGCCCCGCAGGTGTCCATGGCGATCGCCGCCCACCCGCGCCTCACCCAGCGTCGGACCCACCACCGGAACGCCGTCCCGCCGCCGCCGTGGACCAGCACGATTCCCGGGACCGTCCGCCCGGGCTGCGTCGGCGGAACGCCGACCCAGGCGAACACGTCGGTCGGCTTGTCCCGCCACGGAAGCCCGCGGTAGAACGCCGCGTGGACGTTCGGGCCCCCGTCGATGTCGCCGCGCCACTCGACGGCCGGCGCTGCGCGCAGGGCGTCAACGTCCCACGGGCTTTGCACTGCGGAAGAGTCGCTCATGCCGGAGAACGTAACCGCCGGAGCGACCCGTGACAAATGATCCGGACAGAGCAGGCAGGCTGCGCGCCGCACGACAGCAAAACCCGGGAGGCGAGCGGTCGTCCCCGCCGCGAACGACGGGAACCCGCCTACGCCAGCCGCCCGTGGATGTCCATGTGACGGTCGGTAATCGCTTCGACGTCCAGGTGCTCCAGCCCGACCTCGGCGAGCTGCGCGCGGACCTCGTCCGGGGTGTAGGCGGCCAGGAGGGAGCGGCGGAACTCCTCCCGGAGCACCTTGGACTCCCCGCCCGCGTGACGCCGGACCAGCTCGGCCGCGGCGTCGGCGCTTCCCGGTCGGTAAAGGTCCCGCAGGAACACCAGGGCTCCCGGCGCGGCGATGCGCTTGAGTTCCGCCCAGAACGGCGCGGTGTCGGTGATGTGGTGGAGGATGCTGTTGGAGAAGACCGCGTCGTAGCTCGCATCGGGCAGGTCGAGGTGCTTGACGTCGCAGCAGAGCACCTGCACGCGATCGTCCACGTGGGCCGCGGCGATGTCGCTGCGGGCGATCTCCAGCATCGCCGGGGCGGCGTCGACGGCGCAGATGCGCCAGTCCGGTCGGGCGCGGGCGAGGCGGATGGGGATGTCCGCCGGACCGGTCCCGAGGTCGGCGGCCGTCGCGGCCGGCAAGCCGTCGGCCAGTTCCAGCAGGCGATCGACGAACGCCTGGTTGACGTCGGCGAAATCCGCCTCGGCGTACGCGACGGCTTCATGGGCCAGGTCCATGTACTCCGGTTCCGGGATGCGATCCATGGGCGAGCCTCGGAAAGGGGACGAGGAAGCATCGCCGGTAGCATAGACGCCCCGGCGCGGCGCTTCCACGTCCGCCCGCCCGGAGGCGGGTGCTCAGCGGCGCCGCCGGAACAGCGCCGGGGCGAGCCCGCACAGCGCGCAGCACAACACGAACGGAATGACCAGACGCTTCCCCATGAACTCTCCTCCCATGCCCGGAGATGACCGGGCGATCTGCCCGCTCGACGCAGCCCCTGCTGTGCGACCGGAACCCCGCTGTCGGTCAGGGATACCCGGTTTGAGCACCGGCCCGCGACGCCCGCGAGCCCGATCAGTATACCCCGGATTCCGAAACGGTCAACGGCCGGTCCGTCCTCACCGATCGGCGACGGCGCCGTCGTCGGTGAAGTAGGCCTTGCCGATGCCGGAATCGCCCTTCTCGCGACGCCGGGCGACGGCGGCTTCGAGGGCGTCGCGGTCGATCTTCACGCCCAGCCCGGGCCCCGGCGGGAGAGGGAAGTGCCCGTCGTTGGACCAGTCCAGCCCGGCCGCGACGCTGCCCTTCCGCGGCCCGTAGGCTTCCTGGATGAGGAAGTTGTTCACGGCCGCGCCGACGTGAAGACTCGCGGACAGGCCGATCTCGCTGTGCGTCGAGTGCGGGGCGATCGGCACGTCGTAGACCTCCGCGTAGGCGGCGACCTTCCGCAGTTGCGAGACGCCGCCGACGCTGACCACGTCCGGGTTGACCACGTCGGCGAGCTGACCCTCGAAGACCGGGCGAAAGGACCAGACCGTGCTCATCCGCTCGCCGACCGCCAGCGGGACGGAGGTGTGTCGCTTGACCTTCGCGAGGTCGGCGTTGTTCTCCGGGGGGACGACCTCCTCGAAGTAGAGCAGGTTCAGATCCTCGATCCGCGTGGCGAGCTGGATGGCGACCTGGGCGGTGAACTTCCCGTGCCCGTCGAGCATCAGGTACCCGCGGCGTCCGAGCCGCTCGCGGTCCTTCTCGAGAGCGGTCACGATGCCGTCGAGCCGCGCGGGGCGCTCGACCATGGGGTGGAGGCGGTGGGTGGTCTGCTTCCAGGCCTTCTTCGAGGGGTAGCGGGTCATGCGGGCGCGGCAGGGCCCGCCGAGGAGCCGGTAGATGGGCATCTTCGCGAGCTTGCCGAGGATGTCCCACAGGGCGATGTCGATCCCACCGATCGCGCTGACGTGGACCGCCCCGCCGCGGACGTTCCGGTGGGCGCGGTAGAGCATCTGCCAGATGTGCTCGATGCGGGTCGGGTTTGCGCCAACCAGCAGAGGCCGGTAGGCGCGAACCACCGGCGCGGCGAGTCGGGACGGGACGGTGTTGACCTCGCCCCAGCCGCTCACGCCGGCGTCGGTGACGATTTCGACGATGATCCGCCCGATGTCGTGCGTCTTGACGTCCGTGATGCGGACCTCGCCCTCGCCGGCCTGGGGCTTCTGCCCGCCCTGGCCCAGCGCCGCCGAGCCGAGCCCCAGCGCCCCGAACCCGGCCAGGCCCGCAGCCCTCAGAAAGTCGCGTCTGTCCATGTCTGACCGTCCTTGATCCGGAACCGCCCTTGCCTGCGACTGTCTAGTCCTCGACCGGCGCGAATTTGAAATCGTCGAGGTACGCGGTGCAATCCTTCGCGTGGAAGTCGATCTGGATGAACGGGCCCCACTTGGGGGTGGTGAACTCGAAGCTCACCTTGGTCCACTCGCTGGGCTCCCGGCCCATCGGCGGGGCCTGGACGACGTTGCTCTTGTACCGCTCGACGGGCTTGTTGCTGTGGGGCGTCCACTGGTACGTCCAGCCGGAGATCCACCCCGTCCCGCGCTCGAGCGGGACGAACTCGGGGACCGGGCGGGGCTTCTTGCCGCGCTTCTTCGCCTTCTCGGCGCGGGCGCGGTCGATCTTCTCGCGGCGGGCCTGCTCGACCGCCTTCTTCTGCTCCTCGGTGTATGGAACCAGCTTCATCCACGCCTCGACGCGGTACTTCGTACTCGGCTCGAGGGCGATCTGCGGGTCCCCGTGGCCGCTCCGGCCGGTGAAGACGATCGACTTGTTGCCCGAGTGAGCGTACTTCTCGCCGACCTCGGCGTTCTTGTTCCAGGGCATGCCGCGCTGGCGGGTGGTCAGTTCCAACGGCTGGTCCTCGAAGTCCTCGAGCTGCCCGAGGCGAATCATCAACCGGTGCTCGCCCTTGTGCAGGATCTCCTGGTTCTCCCAGACGTGCTTCGTCACCTTCGGCGGCAGGGCCGCCAGACGCAGGACCACGCGCCCGTTGTGCTTCAGGCCGTCGTCGCGGGTCTTGGGGTTCTCCGGCCAGCTCAGGACGAAGTCGAGGTCGGTGTGCGCGCCGCAGACGACAAGGCGCGCATCGCCGCCGTCCACCAGCGCCAACGTCGGGCTCCAGCCGGTCTTGTCGTTGAGGAAGGAGACGAACCCGCCCTCGCGGCAGCTCTCGCGGGCGTGCTGCTTGGTGACCCCGTGGTTGCAGGCGTAGCCGACGATGCCGCCGTCGCCCTTGCGCGTCACGGCGTGGCGGTAACAGGTCGCCTGTCCCGGCCAGAGCTGGTAGCGCCCGCCGATCGCCGCGGAACTGTACTCGTAGCGCTTGGGGGGCTTGTCGGTCCAGATGTCGTAGGTCGCCTCGACGACGTACCCGCGCTGCGGGTCCACCTTGAAGACGATCGTGTTCCTCGCGTCGACCTTGACCTTCTTGCCCCGCGTGTTGTGGGCCCAGCGTTTGAACGCCGTCTCGCCCTTGTAGCGGCGGGTGAGGGTCAGCGTCTTCTCGCCGACCTTCCAGTCATAGGACTCATCCGTCTCGCCGTACTTGCTCGGGATGAAGTTGTTGGTCCGGATCTCGGCCCCGACGGCGGTGTCGATGTGCCAGCGCTCCGTGGGGAACGGGACCTCCTTCGGCGCCTGCCCCGGGCGGAAGTTTTGGACGTAGACCGTCCCGCCGTGGAAGCCGGTCGTCGGCATGATCGCCACGACCCCCTCGCCGTCGCGGATGAACCAGAAGTCCCAGGTCTTCGGGCCGTCCATGAACTCGAAGGTGACCTGCTCCTTCTTGACCGACCAGTCCGGCGGGTGGTCCTCGAACCGCGCCGGCGGCTGGAGCTTCCTGACCAGTTCGTCCACCTCGTCGGCCGGGGCGAGAGCACCCGCCGCCAGCACCGCCATCGTGAGCATCAACCCACGTTTCATCGTCTCTCCTCTGCTGCCAATCCGTAAGGCGGGCGAGCCGGTCGCCGCCCCACCTGTCTTGTTGCCGTTGTCGTAGCTGACCGCTGACCGCCGACGGGCTGTTCCTGTCGCCGCAACGCCGCGACGGTCACCGCTTCTGCAGTTCTCCGCGGATCGGGTGGAGTTCCATGCTACCGTCTTTCGCCCGGACGACCAAACCGACGGTTCCCTCGAAGCGGACGCCCTCGCCCGTCCAGGCGAACGGAGCGACGTTCATCAGGGCGATCACGCTCCGCCCGTCCGGGAAGGTGACCCTGGTGACCCGGCCTTTGTCGTCCAGGCGCTCGATCTTCGCGGGCCCGGCTTCGTCGGAGCGGACGTCGAAGACCCACGTGGCGTCGGCGCCGGGGGGCATGTCCCAGCGAATCTCGATGGAACGCCCGAATTCCGGGAGCTTCTCCCGCTCCGCCGGGGCGCCCTCGTCGTCCCTGTACTTGTCGTTGAGGACGTCGCGGTCGATGAGCATCAGGCGATGGGTCTTCCCGTCGTGGGTGTGCTCGCGGAGCTTGAGGTAGTCCCGCGCGCCGGGGGCGACCTGCCGGAGCGTCTTCGACTCCCATGTTCCGCCCGGGTAGGCGAAACTCAGCGTACCGGTCCGGCCGTGCTCGCCGGCGAGCGTGACGACCGACCCGTCGGCGGTCGTCCCGTCGGGCTGGTAGGAGTGCATCCGCCAGATGGTCGGGCAGTTGGTCTCCACGTTGTCGCGGACGATCAACAGATTGTCACCGACGCGTAACACCTGCCGGTCGTACCCGTTGCGGAGGGCGACCGGCGTGCTGCGCGTCAGGTCGATCTTCGGGTTGTAAGGGTACATGCAGCGCGCCAGGGCGTAGTCGTAGTCGCCGGCGTATTCGTCGTCGGCGATCCACGGGGCGGGGTACTTGCAGGGGAGCGTCCAGTTGTTGACCCCGAGCAGTTCGATCTGCGTCCCGCTGGCCGGGCCCTGCTTGTACTTGTTCCAGTAGGCGCCTCCGGGCGGTCCGCCCCAGGCGGCGTCGCCGAAGAAGTGGACGTTCCGCCCCCAGAACCACAGGCTGCCCTTGTCGGCGTGGTGGTGACCCCAGGATTGCCCGGCCCGGAGGACAAGGAACGTTTCCTCCGCCTTCGACGCCGGCTCGACCTTCACGTCGCCTTCGACCTCGACGCCCTCGAACGTGCCGCTGAACGATCCGGCGGACTTGTCGGCGGCCAGTTCGATCGTGTAGCGGCCCTTCCCGCCCTTGACCCACTTGTCGGCGTTGACGTTCACCTCGGCCGTGATGCGGAAGTTCGCCGACGCCAGCCGCACCGCCGAGGCGGTCCCCTCGTGCCGCGCGGTGTTGTGCGACGGGCTCGAGCCGGTCACCGGGAGGTCCTTCGCGTTGCCGTTGACGTCCGGAACGACCAGGATCAGCGGGCGATGGCTCACCTTGCCCTTCTTGCCTTTGACGGCGACGCCATTGTCGAGCGTCAGGCGCAGCAGCTTCTTCGCCCGCCCGCGGGCGCGCATGACGGTCCCGTACCCGCGGAGCCAGCGGCTGGTCATGTCCGGCTCGAGCGGCTTGACGCCCTCGGGCGCCTTGCCGCCGTCCTCGCGGATCATCCACGCCGCCCGGCGGACGATGGTCCGGATCGCCGGGTCCTTCGAGCCGGCGAAGACCTTGATGATGTTCCGGAACCTCCGCGCCGGGCCCCGGGTGCTCAGCCCGTGGTCGCCGATCGGCGGGACCACGCGGTTGCCGAACTCCGCGTCCACCGGCGAGTGGACGTACAGGAAGAACTCCAGCATC
>CAYTQL010000148.1:0-7711 GCA_964439555.1 uncultured Planctomycetaceae bacterium
CGGTCGACGTCCATGCCGATCCCGTAGTCCACCTCGCAGCACGGCTCCGGGCCGATGATCCCGATCGAGCTCGTCGGGTACACCATCAACGGGCGGAACACGGCGCACCAGTCGGCGGGGACTTTGCGTGAATTCTCTGACCGGTTGTGCGTCTGAATCCATGACAGCATCGTTTGCCCGATGGGGCCGGGGACGTTCATGGATTGGCCGACGGACCGACAGATCGAAGCGTGGTACCCGCTGATGTTCCGCACCGCATTGCGGATGACGGGCAGCCACGATACGGCGTCGGACCTGACGCAGCAGGCGTTCACGAAAGCCCTCGCCGCGTGGGGCAGCTACAACGGGGCCTGCCTGCCGATTACCTGGCTGAACCGGATTCTCGTCAACTGCGTCCGCGACTGGGGGCGGCGGCGGGCGGTGCGGACGGCCGAGCCGCTCGAGCCCTGGACGCTCGGGCTGGCCGTCTCGACACCCGAGGCCGAGGCCTCCCTCGAACAGCGGGAACAGGTCGAGGCGGTCCGCTCGGCAATCGCCGCCCTGCCCCGCCCCCAGCGTGAAGCGTTCGTCGCAACGGTCGTCGACGGGTACAGCTACGCGGAGGCGTCCGAGATGCTAAGCGTTCCCCGCGGCACGATCGGTCGCCGGGTGCACGACGCCCGCCGCACGATCCGGGACGCCATGCGGAAGACCTTCGCGGAGATACGGCCATGAGCCACGAATTGAACCAGGAAATCGAAGAGCGGCTGCACGCGCTGCTGAACAACCAGGCCGCCCCGGCCGAGCAGCACGAGCTGCTCTTGCGTGTGGCCCGAGAGGACGAGACGCGCCGGCTGCTCGAGGAGATGCTCCTCTGCCAGTCGGCCGCCCGGTCAGCGTTGGGCCTGCCGCCGGCGGCGGACGCGTTGGAGCGACCGTCGCGGCGTTGCCGGGCCCGGCTGTCCTGGGCCGGGGGCGTTGGCGGGTCCGGGCGGCGGCCGGCGCGGTGGCTGGCGATCGCGGCCGGCGTGCTGCTGGCGGTCGGGCTGGGGGCGTTTCTGCTGGTCTCGCACCTTCGGACGCAGCGGGCGGTGGAGGACCTAACCGCTCGGGTCACCGCCGCATCGCTGCGCCCGGAGGAACTGGACCGTTACCGGCGGCTCTGGTCGGAGATCGCCCCGGTCGAGAGCCGCCAACCGTGGGTGCTCCTGACTGACAGCGGCGGGCGGTTCGAGTACCTCTCAGGAAGCGAGGGCGGCGCGGCGGCGCGGACGCTCGCCCTCCGCTGCGTGCTCGTTTCGGCAGAGGACGGAACCGTGCTGGAGCAGGTGAACGTGCTCGTGCCCGCGGCGCGCCCGCTGGACGTGGACCTGGGCGAGACGGGGGCGATCGCGGGTTTGCCGCTGCGTTGTGAACTAACGGCCGGGGATGGGTGGATCGGCGTGGGCCTTCGCGTGGGGGACGCTTCCGGCGGAGCGGGGGTCCACGGCCGGATTCGCGCCGGACAGGCGCTGACGGAAATCGGCGCGTTCCGCGTCGACGAGAGGCCCGTCCGCGTGTTCCTCCAGGCCGAACCGTTCCGCCCGGCGACGGGGAACGTGTGAGGAACCATGGGAACCGCTCCTGCGAACATCCTGACGCTGGTGCTCGTCGCGGCGGCAAGCGCCGGCGATGCGACCGTCCGAGTTGCTGCTGAGCAATCCGCGGACGACCGGCCGAAGCTCCCGCTGGCTCTCCGGGCTCAGCCGGAGTCGGAGCCGACAGCGTGGTGCGGGTCGGGCGAGACGGTGCGGGTGCTGCTGAGCGGCGCGGACGGCGAGACGGTCCGATGGCAGTTGGGCGCGGACGCGACGGTGCTGCACAAGGGCCGGGCCGAACTCGACGCGGACGGGCGCGGCAAGCTGCTGTTCGCGATGCCGCAGACGCCCCGGCGGCTGGAGTTGACGCTGCTCGCGGCCGGGGGAGGCAAGGCCCGCGGCCGGATCGTCGTCGTCCCGACCTCGATGCTCTCGGAGAGCGTCTCGCGGCTGGCGGCCCTGGGCGTCGGGGTTGTCGACGCGAGCGGCGCTGCGCTGGAACTGCTCGAGCCGGGCGGCAAGTGGCTCTCGCACCTGAAGAGCCGGCTTCAGCGGGACCGCTTCGACGGCGGGGTCGTCCTCCTCGCGGGCTTCGAGAAGCCCGATGCGCTGGCGGCGGAGTGCCGGCGGCTGGACGATCGGGTCCGCGACGGGATGTGCGCGATCGTCTGGAACCCTCCCGACGGCTGGATGGGGTGGGAACTGTCGGTGGAGAGGGTGGAGAACCCGGCCGACGGCACGCCGCGGTTCGCAAAGGGCTTCGCCAGGGCGCTCCATGCGAGCGACCTCGGCGACGGGCCGTGGGGGAGGCAGATCGCAGGCGGCGCAGACGCCAGGATGCTCTGCCTGCCGCCGAAGCCCGACGCTCCCGACCCGGCGAAGAAGAAGCACGGGGCGCGCGGGCTCATCGCGGCGAGGCGGCGCGGGCGGGGCTGGGTCGTCGCATCGGTCGCCGCCTCGACGAAACGCGGCGACGCGGTGGAGCGATGCCTCCTCGCGGAAACGCTGCTCTGGGTACTGGATCACGCCGGTGAGCGTGAAGATAAGGAGTCGGAATCATGAGGACAAGTTTCTACACGACGCTGCTGGCCCTGCTGATCATGGCCGCCCCGGGCGGAGCGGACGAAAAGCCGGTGACGGTGGCGATCCTGGACTACGAGGCGAGCCTCGAGAACCACGAACAGCTCGGCTCCCAGATTGCCGACATCTTGACCGCCCGGTTGACGGTCGAGGAGTCGCTGGCGCTGGTGGAGCGAGCAGAACTCGGCAAGGCGCTGGATGAGCAGAAGCTCAAGCTCTCCGGCCTCGCCGACGCCGAGCAGGCGGTGAAGGTCGGCAAGCTCGTGGGGGCCAGGGTCCTGGTGATGGGCCGGGCGTTCGTCCTCGACAACAAGCTGATGATCGTCACGAAGGTCGTCGGCGTGGAGACCGGGCGAGTGGTCGGCACGCTCCGGCAGGCAGAACTGAGCAAGCCGCTCAGCGACGCGATCCTGGCGCTGTCCGGCGATATCGCCGGGCTGATCCGCAAGAAGTCCGACAAGATCCTCCCGAAGGACGTCGCCCTGCCCGACCCGGTCGCGGCCATCCGCAAGACCCTCGGCGACCGCACCGCGGCTGTCGCCGTCGTGATCCCCGAGGAACACCGGCGGCAGCGCCGTCCGGAGCAGGTGATCGACCCGGCCGTCGAGACCGAGATCAAACGTGTCCTGCTCGACTGCGGGTTCACGATCGTCGACGTCGGCGAGAACGACCTGGCCGACTGGGCGCGCCGGCGGATGAAGGACAAGACCAAGCCCTGGCCGGACGCGCTGGCGACGGCGGACTACGTGGTCGTCGGCGAAGCGTTCAGCGAGTTCGCGCTGCGGACCGGCGACCTCGTCACCTGCGCCGGCCGGGCCGAGGTGAACCTGATCGACCGGAAGAGCGGCAAGATCCTCCTCGCCGACCGCCGCACGACGCGGGCCGTCGACCTCGCCGAGCGGATCGCCGGGAAGACCGCCCTCCAGCAGGCCGGACGCAAGCTCGGGGTGGAGATCGCCCGCAAGCTCGCCCGGCACGCGAAAAAGGCCGAGTCGGCCACCCGGCCGGTCGCGGAGCAGACGCTCGCCGACCCCGACCTGCTGGGGCCCGGAGTCCGGGAGATGATGACCGTCCCCGTCGGGGCGGACGAGCCGGCGTCGCCGAGGCGAACCGTCTTCGCCTGCCCGTTCGACAACGAGACCAACGAAGCGCAGTACGCCCCGGCCGCCGACGGGCTGGCGGACCTGGTGGCCGTCCTGCTGGCCGAGGGGGACGCCGTCGCCGTCGTGGAGCGTCGGCGGCTCGCCGCCTTGACGGCCGAGCAGGCGCGGTCGCTGAAGGGGCTGACCGGGCGGAAGCACGCGGTCGCGGCCGGTCGGCTGCTCGAGGCGAATACCGCCCTCTGCGGCCGGCTCTTCCTGGTCGACAAGAAGCTGCATATCAGCGTCGAGGCGCTCGACATCCCGACGGCTCGGGTGGCGGCCGCCGCCGAAATCGCCTGCCGGCCGGAGGAACTCCCGGAGGCAGCGTTGCAGCTCTCGCGGAAGCTTGCCCAGCAACTCCAGACCCCCTTGCCGAAGCTCGATCGGGACCAGATCGACAAATCGCCCATCGCTTCGCTGCACTTGACACAGGCGCTGGGCAATTACTACACAGGGCAAATGGACGCGGCGATCATGCAGTTCATGCGAACCGTCGACCTCGACCCGGACCTCGTCGACGCCCACTTCTGGGCCGGCATGGCCCATCACCGGCTGGAGGACTTCGGCCACGCCGCCATCGAGTTCGCCGACTACCTCGACCGCGCGCCGAAGGGCTCCTACGCCGCAGACGCCCGCAAGCTGCTGACCGAGTCGCGAGACCGCACCGAGAAACTGCCGTCCCTCGCGCCGCCGCAGGAGAACAGCACGCCGGGAGACGGGCAGGACGCCCATGCGCCTCCCCACGAAACGACCGCGAAGCGCAAGGCCGCCCAGCTCGAGGCCGCCGCCCAGCGGAAGCTGCGCCTCGCGGAGGCCTACGAGGAGAACGGAATGGTCGAGGAGGCGCGGGGGCTGTACCGAGCCGTCGCCGAGACCTATCGAGACACCGAAGCCGCCAAGGCCGCACGCAAGCGGCTCAAGGCGCTCAATGCGATCCGTTAGCAACACGCACATCTCTGCACGGGGAGAGGAACCATGCGAAACGCAACGCTCGCCGTCGTCATCGCCGCCCTGACCGCCTCGGTCGCCGCCGGAGCGGATACCAAGTCCATTATCGTCTTCAACTTCGCGCAGAAGACCGACAGCGCGGAGTGGGACTGGCTGGGCAAAGCGGCCGCGTCCCGGCTCATCACCGACCTCTACGCCCACCCGAAGCTGGAGGTCATCCAGCGGGACCGGATGCAGGATCTGGCCGAGAAGCTCAAGTGGACGCCCGAAATGGGGAACGTCCACGAGATGGTCCGTAAGGTCCGGTCGCACATCGCCCCGCAGTACCTGGTCACCGGCGTGTACGAGGTCTCCGGCGCGACGCTGACCATCCGGACCTCGCTGGTGCACGTCCGCGGCCGCAGCGAACTCGATCGCGTGACGGTCTCCGGCAAGACGTCCGAGGTGCTGGACCTGCTCCGCAAGACCAGCGCCGAGGTTATCTTCGCGCTGACACGCGACCCGAGAGACCAAACGCTCGCCGCGATGCCCGTCTGGACGCGGAGCGTCCCGGCCGCCCGGGCCCTGCACGAGGGCATTGACCTCTACGACCAGGGCCGCTTCGGCGAAGCGTGGCTGAAGTTTCGCCTCGCCCGGCGGACGGACCCGTCCTTCCTGGAGGCGGCGTACTGGACCGGCAAGATGTACTACTTCATGGACCGCTACCACCACGCCCGCCGGGCGTACGAGCGGTTTGTCTACCTTGCCCCGAACCACCCGCGGATGGGCGACGCAATCAAGGAATACGTGCACACCTTCGAGGCCCACGATGCGCCGCCGGAGGAACTGCTGGCCGTCTACAAGCACCTCGCCAAGCGGTATCCCAAGGCATGGGTCTACGGCGAAATGGCCTCCGGCGGCCGCGTGCCGGCCCTGGGTTTCCTCCAGGCGCGACGGGCGCAACTGCTCGAACAGCTCGGCCGGCACGAGGAGGCGATCCGCTCGGCCGAGCAGGCGCTGGACGTGGTGCCGCGGGCCTCATCGGCCCCCGCCTACGCAACGAAGCTGTGTATGTCGAATCTCTACAAGCTCAACGCCCACGAGCCGCGCGTCCCCGCCCCGCCGACCGAGGGGGCGAACTGGCGGCGGATCGCCATCTCCTTCCAGGAGGGCCAGAAACGGGCCGAGTTCCGGTGGAAGCGACCGCTGCGCGTATCGAGAAGCAGGTTCAACGGCCAGTGGCGCTATCGGTGGAAGAACAACTGGTACTGGCTGACCGCCCCGGACGGCTACGCGTTCGAGTCGCTGCACTGCAAGCCGATCCTCCGCGGACGGGAGGGGTTCGTCGAAACGGCCCTGAGCCGCGATTCGTACAAGGACTGCGGCCGGAAGTACACGCCACTCGCCGAGGCGATCGAACGCGGCCACCTGCACGACGACCTGCCCCGGACCGGGGCGCTGCAACTGCTCTGTCACTTCCGGGCGAAGGAATGGGATCGCGACCCGGGAATTGAGTGCGACGGGATGGTCGCCGAGGCCGAGTTCGTCAAGATCGGCAAGACCGGGCAGGTCCACGTCGCCTGCACGAACACGAGCAACTTCCGCGTCGACGTCGACGGGCGCTGCGGGCGTGCCGGACCCGGGCTGATCGGGCTCCTCCCGCCCGGTCGGCACACGCTCCGCTTCCGCGCCGCTTCCGACAAGGCCCCGCAGGCGGAAGCGACGAAGATAGTGAACGTGCAGGTCGGCAAGACGACGCGCGTCACGGCCGAGCTGCCGTGGAAGCCGAACACGCCTCTCTCAGGGTTCTCAACCGGCGTGCTCGTCGCCCGCGAGTACCCGCGCTATCACTATCTCAACGTCGGCGGCGGGCCCCCGGCCATCTGGTCGGACGCGAAGACGATCCGCCTGATCTGGAGCTTCGCCGGCGACCTCTGGTCCGCCGCGAGCACCGACGGGAAACGCTTCACCGACCCGCGACGGCTGGAGATGCCGATCTCCAGCGGCTGGCGCGAGGATTCGCCGCGACTGCTGCGGGACGAATCCGGGCGGTTCATCCTCACGATGCTCTCGGACCGCAACGGGCAGCGCGTCGACAAGCCGTACGTCGCCTGGTCCCGCGACTGCGTCCACTGGAGCGCCCCCACGATGGTCGTCGACCGCCAGGTCTGGAACCACGACCTCATCCAGGACAACCGCGGCAGGTTCCTCTACGCCGACACCGTAACCGACACCGTCTCCGTCTCGATCAGTCGCGACGCGTACGCCTGGAAGCAGACCTGGCAGGCGAAGCTCGGCGACCCAGCCGGGAAGGTGCAACTGCTCCAGCGGGCTGACGGCGTCTACGAGCTCTACGTGGCCGCGATCACGAACAAGGGGCGCATGCGTTCCAAGGTATACGACAACGCTGAAATTCGCCGCTACACCAGCCGCGACGGCATCGAGTGGGCCGGGCCTGAAGTGGTCTCGCGCCTGGGCACGTGGGGGCACGGCTACTTTTCCGCGATGCGCAGCGACGGCCGGACGCTGCTCGCCTCTTTCGACGAACGGCCGAACACGTTGCGCCCGCACCTGCGCCTGCTCCGCGAAACGGCCGCCGGCCAGTGGCAGATCGCCCCGGATGTTGAAAGCTTCGCCAACCAGCGCGGCGCGATGGCCTGGAGCTCGACCTGGGGCTACCTCATCGCCTGGCGCGTGCCCGAGAAGCTTCAGTTCCCTCAGCAGGAATCCGGGCCCTATTTCATCCGCGGCGCGAGCGTCGAGGCGTTCTTCCGCGGCGACTGATCGCCGAGCCGTTTGCAGGGCGGCCGCCGGGGTTGCTTCACAGGCGGTGAGGGCTCACGGCGTCGCCCGCTCGATGCAGGCGGGCGTTTCGTTGGCGGGGCTGTTGACGGTTCGGCTGACGGGGTATCCTACCAGCATCGGGTTGGTGAATAATCCCGGCTTAGAGTGGTTAGGATTTCCGTCCCTTCACAGGGGCGGCCCCATTGAAGCATGGCTTGGCCG
>CAYTQL010000149.1:0-7704 GCA_964439555.1 uncultured Planctomycetaceae bacterium
GGGGTGGTCGCCTCGCCGGGGTTCGGGCCCGGGCAGGTGAGCTTGCCCCGCAGCAGTCGGGCGGTCGCCGGGGCGGGCACGGGCATGACGCCGTGGTCGCAGGTGACCTGTCCCGAGCCCAGCGGGATCGCCGAGCACGACAGGCGGTCCGCGCCGAGCAGCTCGAGGGCGGCGCACGCCCCCACGACGTCGCAGATGCTGTCGATCGCGCCGACCTCGTGGAAGTGGACCTCCTCGACACTTGTCTCGTGCACCGCCGCCTCGGCTTGGGCGAGGGCGCCGAAGACGGTCGCGGCCCGTCGGCGGGCGCGTTCGGGCAGCTCGGCCCGGTCGATCATCTCCAGGATGTCCGAAAGGTGGCGGTGGAGCGGATCGTCGGCGGTCTGGGTCACCTCGAACTTCGAGGCCGCGATTCCCCGCCGGGTCACCCGCTCGAGCGAGAGATCGAAGCCCTCGACGCCGAGCCCGCGCAGCGCCGACTCGACGCCCGCGAAGTCCGCCCCCGCGTCGATCAGCGCGCCGACGATCATGTCCCCGGCCGCTCCGGCGAAGCAGTCGAAGTAGACCCAGGTCATACGCGCGCCCCCGGAGCCGCGGCGTGCGCCCGGCAGCGGGCAGCCCCGGGCCTCTCAGTTGCGGAATGCGGAATGCGGAATGCGGTTTCTTTCATTTGACTGCGAATTTCGCATTGGCGCGTTGCCTGTCGGAGCAGTCCGCAGGCCGTGCGCGCCCGTTGACCTATCCGTGTGGTTGCCGTTCCCGGCGTTCCATGTGCTCCTGCGGCGACCCGCCGGGCTCCCGAGTCTATGGTCGTCCCCGGGCGTCCGCAACGGCGCAAGCAAACAGCCCCGGGCGGCGCGCATCCGGGGCTGGCGTGTTGTGCAGGCGCGGCGGTCTCAGACGACCTGGACCTTCCGCCCGGCGCGGCGCTTGCGATTGATCATCTTCCGCCCGTTCCGGGTGCGCATCCGGGCGCGGAACCCGATGTGGCGGGCACGCTTGCGCTTCGAGACTTTCCGCGGATAGTGCATGGGTCACCTCACAGGTTTCATCGATTCGTTGCGAGTTCCACATGCTACAGCCGACGCCCCCCGCGCCGCAAGGGCCTTTACCGCCCGAGTCAGGGGCGATCGGGGTCCGCCGTGGCGCCCGCGGGCCTGCGGTCAAGCGCCTTCCACGGCCGAGGGGGCGCGGGAGCCGCGGGCACGGCGTCCGCAGACACGATCCGTCTTTCGGCTTGGCGCTGGCGGCGGAGCGGCTATCGTGCTGCACGGTTTTTCCCGTGCACGAGAGTCGAGGCGATGTTCTTCCGCAAACGATCGTTTGAGGTCCTCCCCGCGTTGTCGGTCCGCGGGCCCGAGCTGCGCCGCTCGCTGCGGACGGTGACGGTCGCCTGGATGTTCGGCATCGTCTGGATGACCTGCGCCACCGGGAGCCGGACGAACATTTTCGGGCGGATGCTGGGCTTTTCGAACACGCACTTCAGCATCCTCACGGCGATTCCCTTCATCGCCACCTTCATGCAGCTCGTCTCGACGATCCTCATCGAGCGGACCGGGCTTCGGAAGTACCAATTCCTCACCTGCGGGGTCTTCCACCGCCTGCTGTGGGCGCCGATGGCGATGATCCCGCTGGTGCTCCCGATCCCCTCGACCGCGGCGGTGTGGCTGATGCTGGGGCTGATGATGCTCTCGCAGATGCTCAACGCCATGGCCACCCCCGCGTGGATCAACTGGATGGGCGACCTGATCCCCCGGCGGATTCGCGGGCGCTACTTCGCCATGCGCGGGATCGTCACCAACGCCTTCCGCATCCCCATCGTGATCCTGCTGGGGCTCTACCTCGACTGGGTGCAGAAAGAGGGCGTGCCCGTCACGGGCGAGGCCCAGCCGCTGCTGCTCTACTCGATCATGGGCGTTTTCGTGCTCGCGGGGGTGATGGGGGCGCTGGACATCCTGCTGTTCCTGACGTTGCGGGAGGTCAAACCGACCGTCACCGACGGGCTGCCCAAGCCCTCGGTGGAAATCCGCGTCAGCCCGCCCGGCGCGGGGCTCGGCGGGCGGATGCGGTTTTTCGGGCGGTATCTCCGCTCGGCCGGGGAGCAGTTGCTGCTCGATCCGCTGCGGGACAACCACTTCCGGCGATACGTGCTGTTCGGGGCGACGGCGACGTTCGCGATGGCGGTCGCGGCGCCGTTCTTCTGGCGGAACTGCCTGGAGTGGCTGGGGCTCTCGCAGCTCGCGACCGACGCGATCTTCCTGATCATCGGCCCGGTGGCGGCGATCGCCGCGGCCCGGCCGGTGGGGCGGTTGATCGACCGCTGGGGACGTCGCCCGGTGCTGATGCTCGGCTCGGCGCTGACGTGCCTCTCGATCCTCCCGTACTTCTTCGCCTCGCGGCATTTCACCACGCCGGACTGGTTGGCCGGGGGACTCAACGCCGCGATCGGGCTCGTGGGGTTCGAGGGGCCCGTGCGCCCCGAGACGCCGGTGATCCCGTGGATGATCATGGCGCTGAGCCCCACGATCGGGGCGATCGGATGGGGGGCGGTAAACAACGCGAAGATGAACATTATCCTGGGCTTCTCCGATGGGCACGGGCGGAGCCGGTACATCGCGGCCTCGACGGTCTTCATCGCACTCGGCGGGGCGTTGGGGCTGCTCGGCGGGGTGGTCGCCGACCGCCTGGAGTTCCTCCAGGAAGCGCCGATCGCCGTCGGGCCCTTCGAGTGGAACAACTGGCATGCGACCTTCGCGATGAGCCTGCTGGCCCGCCTGACGGCGCTGGGGCTGACGATCCACATGCCCGATCCGAGCTCGGCCCCGGCGCGGGTCATGTTCCGCACCATCAGCGTCAACGCCTACAACTACGTTTCCAGCCGCCTGTTCTGGCCGCTGCGGGCCTTCGGGTGGGGAAACACGCCGGAGCGCAGGCG
Source organism: uncultured Planctomycetaceae bacterium (assembly GCA_964439555.1). Classification (GTDB taxonomy): domain Bacteria; phylum Planctomycetota; class Phycisphaerae; order SM23-33; family SM23-33; genus CAYTQL01. The sequence goes on from CAYTQL010000149.1 coordinate 2,936, forward strand.
GCGGCGGAGACGCAGGTAACGCAGGAGACGGCGCGAGGTGAAGTATCCGCGCGGTGGAGCGCCCGAGCCGGGGGTCTTATAATCCCCGCATGGATCACGAGATCGAAGCCAAGTTCCGCGTGGCGGATTTCGACGGGCTGCGACGTCGGTTGGTCGCGGCCGGGGGGCGGTTCCAGGGGAGCTTTCTCCAGACCGATCGCTACTTCGATGCGGTGGGCAACGATCTGCGCAAGAGCGACTGTGGGCTTCGGATCCGCACCTTCCGCGTCGAGGAGGCCCCGGACGGCGGCGTCTCGCAGGACACCCGCCCGCAGCTCACCTTCAAGGGCCCGCGCCAGGGGCACGCCGACCTGAAGATTCGCGAGGAACTCCAGACCCACGTCGATGACGCCGAGATGCTCTGCCGCATCCTTCGCGGGCTCGGACTGCACCTGAACCTCCTCGTCGAGAAGCGCCGCGCGACGTACCACCTCGACGCCTGCGTCGTCGAGCTCGACGAGCTGCCGGTCATCGGGCGTTTCGTGGAGATCGAGGCGCCCCGGAGCGAGCAGATCGCGACGGTCTGCGACCGCCTCGAGCTGGCCTACGAGCCGCTGACCGACAGCTACCTCCATCTGCTCGAGGAGGCCTGCGAGTCCATGGCCGCCGAGACCTGCCAGCAGATCACCTTCGCCGGCTGCGCCCCCTGCCCCCGGCGCCGGTAGCGGCTCGGTGCGGTCCGGGGCGGTTCCCGCGGGAGCCCGGCGGTCGCGGCGTCGGGCGCACTGAGTTCCTGTTGGAACGGTCCGCCGCGTGCGGTTATCCTTGGGCTCACCGGCCGACGGGTCGGTCGTTTTTGCACGAGAAGGACTGCGATGCCAATGATTACCGCCGATACGGTCCGCGAGGCCGGCGTCGTCGGCGCCGGCGGGGCGGGCTTCCCCACGCACGTGAAGCTCGCCGGCCAGGCCGATACCATCATCCTGAACGCCGCCGAGTGCGAGCCGCTGCTCCACAAGGACAAGGAGGTGCTCCGTTGCTTCGGCGCCGAGGTCCTCGCCGGGCTCGTCGCCGCCGCGCGATGCGTGGGCGCCTCCCGCGTCTGCGTGGGGATCAAGGCGAAGTACGAAGACGTGATCGCCCAGCTCCGCACCCAACTGCCCGAGGGCGTGGAGATCGTCCCCCTCCGCGACGCCTACCCGGCCGGGGACGAGTTCATCCTCACCTACGACGTCACCGGGCGGATCATCCCTCCCGGCGGGCTGCCCCTGCACGTCGGCGTGGCGACCACGAACGTCGAGACGGCCTACAACATCGCCCGCAGCGCCGAAAGCCCCGTGACCGAGAAGTTCATCTCCGTCGCCGGGGCGGTGGCGAACCCCGTCACGCTCCGGGCGCCGGTGGGCACGCCGTTCTCCGCCTGTGTGGGCGCGGCCGGGGGGGCGACGGTCGCCGACCCGCAGTACATCATCGGCGGTGTGATGATGGGGCGGCTGGAGGAGGACCACGACGCCCCGGTCGAGAAGACCTCCGGGGCGGTGCTGGTCTTCCCGCCGGAGTGCTACGTCGTCCGCCGCTACCGCCGCACGTGGGACCAGCAGGTGCTCATCGGGCGCAGCGCCTGCGACCAGTGCACCTTCTGCACCGAGATGTGTCCGCGGTACCTCCTCGGACATCCCCTCGAGCCGCACCGGGCGATGCGCTCGCTGGAGTTCAACCTCGTCGGGGAAGCCAACGTCATCGGGACGATGTTCTGCTGCGAATGCAACCTGTGCAGCATGATCGCCTGCCCCGAGGACCTCGACCCCAAGGGCGTCTGCGCCCAGAACAAGCGGCGCTATGCGACCGAGCGGAGAAAGTGGGACGACGCTCCGTTCAACCCAAAGCGCCCGGGGATGCACCTGGAAAACCGCAAGACGCCGATCCGCCGGTTGATGAGCAAGCTGGGGCTCGACAGGTACGAGAACGTCGGACCGCTCGTTGAAGAGGCGCTCGCCCCGTCGAGCGTGACGTTGAAGCTCAAGCAGCACGTCGGCGCCCCGTGCGAGCCGACGGTGAAGCTCAACCAGGCGGTCAAGCGGGGCGACGTCGTCGCCCGCCCGCCCCGGACGGACGGGACCGAGGCCCTCGGCGCGCGGATTCACGCCTCCATCGACGGGACCGTCGAGGCGATCGAGAGCGATCTCGTCCGCATCGAACGCGCGTAGCACGAAGAGAACCGAAACACCGCGAGAAGACCATGGCAGAACTCAGAAGCATCGGCGCAATCGAGCTGTCCAGCATCGGGATGGGCTACAAGATCGAGGACGAGATGCTCGACGCGGCCGACGTCGAAATCGCCATCGCCCGGACGATCTGCTCCGGGAAGTACTTCATCGTCTTCCACGGGTCGGTCAACGACGTGCAGACCGCCGTGCGGACGGGCGTCGCCGAGGCGGACGACAGCATCATCGACTCGCTGGTGATCCCGAACGTCGACGACGGAGTCTTCCCCGCGCTGAGCCAGTCGGTCGTGCTCGACGAGGCGAAGGTCGAGGCGCTGGGGGTGGTCGAGACCTTCAGCGGGGTCAGCGTCCTCGCCGCCGCCGACGCCGCCGCCAAGGCGGCCCGCGTCACCCTCTTCCGCATCCATGTCGCGATGGCGCTGGGCGGCAAGGGCTTCTGCCTGATGACCGGGAAGATCGGCGACGTCCGCACGGCCGTGGCGGCCGGGGCGCAGGAAGGGCGGGACCGCGGGCTGCTGGTCAGCGAAATCGTGATTCCCCGCCCCAACCGCGAGCTGTTCAGCGAGTACGTCTGAACCGCCCGAAAAACATCTTGCCGTTTCCAGATCAGACCAGTCCGGGTTCGTCCATCAGGACGCCGAGCTTCGTCTCGTCCAGTTCCACCACGGCCACGGTGGCCGAGCCGGTTTCGGCGCCCGGGCGTCCCGGGCGCTTCATCCGCAGGCGCATGTCCACCAGCGGAATGCTTTCGTCGTCGTCCATCAGGACGCCCTTTACGAGCAGTCCGTTCTCTGGAACATCCGTAACTGTCTGGAAATGAAGGATGTTATGTGAAGCGATCCGACTGAGCCCGTGCCGGCGGATCAGCGCGGCCAGGGCGTTGGCGGTCTCGTCGAAGGGGGGCGTGTTCAGTGGCGTCGTGTATTCCCGCATAGCCATTTCGACCATCCTTTCCGCTTTCTGTATCGCCCGGGTTCGGGCGACGCTTAAGCATAAAACAGAAATACTCGGAATGAGGCTAATAGTAGGACACAGCCCGCGCCGGAAGGTAAGGTAAACTCCTGTAAATCCTCCGCTTTTGCGTCAGAACGCCCGTGACGGGCTGGGAATAGGCGTGACGGGAGTGGTAGACTCAACGCCTCAACCAATGCCCGGTGTTCCTTCAATCGACCCGCAAGGGAAACATATGAAACAATTTGTCCTGACGCCTGCGATGGGCAAACGTTTGATCGCCAAAGCCCTGCTCAAGCACCCGGCCGTCGGGGAACGGATGTCCTCGGGGCGGCTGGTCATCATCGCCGGGACGACCAACGCCTACGTCGCCGAGGAGGTTCTCGGCGCGCTCGGGCAGGTCGAGGGCTTCGCCCGCAAGGGCTTCCGCCGGGGAATGACGCTGCCCCCGGGCGTCGATGCCGACCAATACGCGGCCGAGTTCGCCGGCGACGTGGTGATCGAGGACGGGCAGTGGCGGCGGGGAGAGCAGATCTTCGACGTGGTGGACGACCTGGCCGAGGGCGACGTGGTGCTCAAGGGCGCCAATGCGGTGAACCTTCAGCACCGCAACGCGGGGGTGTACATCGGGCACCCGAAGGCGGGGACGATCGGTGCGACCGTGCAGGCGATCGTCGGGCGGCGCGTGCGGTTGATCGTGCCGGTCGGGCTGGAGAAGCGCATCGTCGAGCCGATCGACCAGGTTGCCGGCGCCCTGAACGCTCCCGGGGCGTCCGGTCCGCGGATGATGCCCCTGCCCGGGGAGGTCTTCACGGAGCTCGAGGCGCTGTCGGTGCTCAGCGGCGCGGAGGTACGTCTCCTGGCCGGTGGGGGCGTCTACGGCGCGGAGGGCTGCGTCTACCTCGGCGTCAGCGGCTCGCCCGGGCAGCAGGCCGCCGCCGAAGCCGCCGCCGAAGCCCTCGGCAACGAACCGCTTTGCGACGGGTGAAACGCGGCGTCCCCTCGCCTCCCGGCGAACCGCTGTTGCCGTTCTTTCCCTCGCGTGCGACAATCCGTCCATGGCTTTGAAGATCGAGGAATATCTCCGCCCGGACGTGATCCAGCAGGTCCAGCGCCTGGATCTCAAGGCGCGGTTCATCGTCGAGGGGTTCATCGCGGGGCTCCACGCCAGCCCGTTCCAGGGCTTTTCCGTGGAGTTCTCCGAGCACCGCAAATACACCCCGGGCGACGACATCCGCATGATCGACTGGGGCGTCTACGGCAAGACCGATCGCTTCTACATCAAGAAGTACGAGGCCGAGACCAACCTCGACGCCTACCTGCTCGTCGACTGCTCCGCCTCGATGGCTTATTCCACCGGCGACCGCATGAGCAAGATGGACTACGCCATCTGCCTCGCCGCGGCGCTGGGGTACATGATGATCAACCAGCAGGACTCGGTCGGGCTGTTCACCTTCGACGAGAAGGTCCGCATGTATCTCCCGCCCAAGTCGAAGCGGTCCCATTTGACGAGCATCCTCGCGACCCTCGCCCGCACCGCCCCGGCCGGGGAGACCAACCTCGCCGCCTGCCTCCACGACATCGCCGACCGGGTCCGCCTCGTGCGTTCCGCCG